>JARQTN010000211.1 GCA_029976695.1 Lewinellaceae bacterium | reverse complement strand
GATCGCTTACAATGTCAACCTGAATACGACATCTACACGCCGCGCAAACAGCGTGGCTTTCGATGTGCGCGAGCAGGGCCGCGTCAAACGCGAGGGGAATCTCATTACGGGCAAGATCGTGCGTGATGCACAGGGAGAAGCGGTCCGGATTCCCGGCAAGTGCAAGGCCGTCAAGGCCATTGGCTGGTACATCGAAGAGTACGGCATCGCCCAGATCTCGATGAACCTGACCGATATTCGGCAGACCCCGCTGCATATAGCCTTTGAGGCCTGCCGGGAAAGCGCCACGAGCCGCGGGTTGCGGGTGACGGGTTCCGAGCTGGTCGGTCTGGTGCCGCTCCAGGTCATGCTGGATGCGGGGAAATATTTCCTTGAAAAACAGGAGCGTTCTGCAGGTATACCCGAACGGGAGATCATCAAGATCGCAGTGAAAAGCCTCGGGCTCGATGAACTTACGCCGTTTGACCCGGACAAGAAGATCATTGAATACAGGATGGCCGATCCGGGGGCACAGCCACTCATCCATATGGACCTGCAGCAATTTGCCAATGAAACCGCTTCCGAAAGCGTGGCACCCGGTGGAGGCAGCGTGTCCGCCTACGTCGGTGCACTGGGTGTTTCCCTGGGTACGATGGTGGCCAACCTGTCGTCGCATAAAAGGGGTTGGGATGACCGCTGGGAGCATTTTGCAGCCTGGGCCGAAAAGGGGGAAGAGATCAAGCAGAAGCTGATGCGCCTGGTAGATGCGGATACCGATGCGTTCAACCGGATCATCGAGGCATTCAGGATGCCAAAGAACACGGAAGAGGAAAAACAGGCCCGGAAGCAGGCGATCCAGGAGGCGACGAAAGGGGCGATCGAAGTGCCGCTCGAGGTTTTGCGCACTTCGGTCCGGAGTTTTGAGCTGCTGGAAGCCATGGCCCGAGAAGGGAATCCGGCCTCGCGTTCAGATGCCGGTGTGGGTGCACTCTGCGCCCGGTCTGCCGCCTTCGGTGCTTACCTGAATGTGAAGATCAACCTCGAGGGGCTGGAAGACAAGGAATACCTTGAAAAGGTAATTGCCGAATCCGATGCACTCAAGTCTGAGGCCGCTGAGCTGGAGAAAAAGGTCCTCGAACTGGTCGGCCTGTAGGGTTGAATTTCGCCGAGATGATCTGTGTTGTAAAGGATAGGACCTTCAACAAACAGCTCATGAAACTGAATATCAAAGCTTTTGCAATTACGGGCGCCATCACCTGGGGTGCCCTTGTATGCCTGTACACCTGGTGGCTCATTGTCCTGGAGGGGTTGCCTGCAGATCCGATATTTCTGAGCCGGCTCTATCCGGGATATGAGATCTCACCATTGGGCAGTCTCGTCGGACTGGTATGGGGACTTGTCGACGGCCTGATCGTAGGTGCGTTCTTTGCCTGGGTGTATAATATAACCGCAGAAAGGTTCAGGAAAAAGTAACTGCATTCCTGCTGATTGCTTTGAAGCAGGATCTCCTGCTATCCTGCTACCTCCATGTGCTGCAATCGCTTTGTCTGCATTCTGATCCATGGTATCCTTAAGAGGTGTGCTTCCGGATATCAGATCGCAGAATCCAGATGTCAGAATGTGGATCTGTTATTGGAAATGCGCGTGGTGATCAGTACCAGCCTGAAAAACACAACGACTATCGTATCATGATGCGTGTGACGCTTTTCCCGGTGTGAAGAAAATAGATACCTGTCGCAAGTCCTGAAACATCGACTGAAAAAAGATCCGTTGCGATCACCATCCCAGACTTGACAAGTTGGCCAGTGGTATTACGAAGTTCAAAATTTCCATCAATGCCTCCTTCTGATGATCTCACATAAAACACATTTGAAGCCGGGTTTGGAAAAACATATAACCGTGAGCCTGAACTGTGATCTTCAACTTTTGTCGCAGTGGCTGTTGTCAGCAAATATTCCCAGACACCCTCATTCACTGAACTGACGGCGCTGGGCAATGCCGTCATGTTGTGGTAATAGGTCTGGAAGATGGGTACCTGGGTTGTGTACAGGCAATGTGAATTCCCGTACGGTGGAGAATTGACGTCAATGTGGATGGTGTCTGAAACTGCCAGCATTCCAAGCCCAGAGATGTTTACAAATTGTTTGGTAAAATCGACAATTTCATCATACAGGTGCAGGTATGCAAAATGACGCTCCAAAGGTGTCACACCACCATCCCTGATCCAGTGTGCCGCCTGCTGAAAGGCATTGCTGTAGTCATTGGGTCCGGAAAACATGAGCACCCTGTCGACCGAATGCTGTTTGCCCAGGTAACCGGCATGTCCCGCCCCCTGGGAATGGCCGCCAACAGCAATGCTGGCCCAGTTCATCGTTTCATGTGCCGAGAGGTATTTCCCCCAGTTCTCTGCAGGATAGTTTTCATCAAGGTATTTGAGCAGATTGAGGGCACGCGAAAAAATGGAATTCAGCGTATCCACCGCAACGGCATCACTCACCGGGGTTCCGAAACACAATTCCTGCCTGTAATGATCAAATGCCAGGCTGTCAGGATCATCTGCGAGACTGAACGTCGCAACTGTATTGACATAATTCAGGTTGATCACGTCATAACCAAGCCCTGCTGCTTGTTCCATGAGATGCACGTAGTGTGCTTCGCTGTTGCTTCCGGTCCCGCCTAAAAAGAGAAACAGCTTATCTATCCGGTAATCCGTATTCCTGATGACCGCATGTCTTTTGTCCTCTGAAGAATACTGCGGGTTTGTATCGGCAGGCTTCACAAGGCGCGTCTGGATTTGGCCGAAACAAAATACAGGGGTGAATGTAAACAGGAAAATCAGGTGTTTGAATCTGTCGGGTTTCATCATTTCCATATTTAATTCCTTATGTCAAATTCCTTTGTAACGATTGGGATTCGTTTTGCGATCGGAAAAAGATAAGTTAACGGATTGAGTGGCAACTATTGATGATCATGATTTGCCTCAGAGGTGATTTTAATTCCTGTTCAGCGTATGCAACAGAAGTGATCCGGATACCTCGTTATCGAATCCTGTGAGGACAGGCTGAGCAATACATCATCCACCATTTTGCATTTTCTGGCAGTGGTAGACATATTCCATGGGGATGTTTGGCACCTTGATAAGAGCACAATTTTCAAACACCTGCTCAAACTTCCTGTAATTGAATTTCGTGTAAAGCACCTGGCTGAAGTAACTCCCTTCTTTCAGGGTGTCATATGCATCCTGGATGA
>JARQTN010000210.1 GCA_029976695.1 Lewinellaceae bacterium | reverse complement strand
CAATCCGGGTACAGCGCAGCATTTACGGTCTATAATATCCGGGATCCTACTGAAACCACTGGTAGACCAGGAGGCTGCTCAGGTATGCGAGGGCGGTCATGAAAACCAGCTGGACAATTGGCCATTTCCACCCTTTCGTTTCACGGGCTACGACGGCCAGTGTACTCATGCATTGCATGGCAAAGACATAGAAGATGATCAGGGAAAGCGAAGTGGCGAAGGTGTAGACCGGCAGCCCGGTCACCGGGTTTCGCTCCTTTGCCATCCGGGCATGTATGCTGGTTTCATCGTCTGTACTCCCAATGGAATAAATCGTCGCCATGGTACCTACAAAAACCTCCCGGGCGGCGAATGAACTGATCAGCGCAATCCCGATCTTCCAGTCAAACCCGAGCGGCTTGATCACCGGTTCGATGGTTTTGCCCAAGATCCCTGCATAGGAGGATTCGATCCTTTTTGAAGCGATCAGGTCGTTTGTGGCATTTTCATCCAGGTTTCTTTCTATCGCGATTTCGACTGCCCGGGCTTCGGCATTTTGCATTGATTTGCCCGGTCCAAAACTGGCCATAACCCAAAGCACAATGCTGATCATGAATATGATCTTCCCCGCTTCGACAACAAAGGTCTTTACCTTTTCATAGGAGGTGAGTACCAGGTTTTTCAATGACGGGGTCCGGTACACAGGCAGCTCCATCATCAGGTAGCTTGTTTCATTGCTTTTGATCAAAAACTTGAACAGCCACGCCGTCAGCATTGCAGTGACAATCCCGAGCAGGTACAATCCCATAAAAGCAAGTCCCTGGTAATTGAATATCCCCCAGAGTTTTCCCGTAGGCACAACAAATGCGATCAGGACGGTATATACCGGGATCCGTGCCGAACAGGAAATAAAGGGTGTAACGAGGATTGTGATCAATCGCTCTTTCCAATTGCTGATTGTCCTTGTGGACATGATCGCGGGTATCGCGCATGCGCCTCCTGAGATCAGCGCCACAATGCTTCTGCCGTTCATCCCGAATCGCTGCATCAGGAAATCAAACATGGATACGACACGGGCCATATACCCGAGCTCCTCAAGGATCGAGATCAGGAAGAACAGGATCGCGATCTGTGGGATAAAGACCATCACGCCACTGATCCCGGCAAGGACACCATCAACAAGCAGGTCGGTGAACCATCCTGAAGGAAAAGTGCTTCGGATCACCTCCGAAAGTGCGCCAAATCCATTCTCAATCCATTCCATCGGCGCACTTGCCCAGGCAAAAATGGATTGAAATACAAACAGCATGATCAGGAAGAAGATGAACGGTCCAAATATTTTATGGGTCACGATCCGGTCGACTGCGTCTGTCAGCTTTTGTTCCCTGGTGTCCGCTACCTGAACGACTGCTTTCTTGGCAATCGGGACAAATTTGTCAAATCGCTGCATCGTTTCCCGCACCTGGAGCCTGAGGGAAGTGAATCCGTGCTCCTCAAGGGCGGCATCAATTTCATTTTTTTCCGCTTCTTCAATCCCGTGGAGCCAGTCATGGTGGTGTGCAATCAGGATCGCCTGGTATTCATTCAGTCCAGGAAAAATTTTCTGTACCTTTTTGGCTACATCCTTCTCGATCTGGGAAGCCGCATAAAAATATTGATCCGTGTCCCGGACCTTCTTTTTTGTTTTCAATAACTCCGCGATCCGGATCTTCAAAGCTGCGATGCCCGCACTGGTCCTGCCGCTTACCTGTACCACAGGGACATTGAACTTCTTTGACAGGATGGAAGCATCGACGGTCCACTGGTTTTCGAGAACCACATCCGTCATGTTCAGGGCCAGGATCGTGGGTATTTTCAAGTCAAGAATCTGGGTAAACAGGAGGAGGTGCTTTTCCAGCTGGGTGGTATCCGCCACGTAAATGATGAGGTCGGGCATTGTGCCGCTGTCCAGGGCACACAAGTTGCGGATGACAATACGCTCGTCCTTCGATGTCGGGTAGAGGCTGTATGTGCCCGGCAAGTCGATGACTTCGGCTTCAAGCCGGTCCGAAAGCCTGACGATCCCGATCTTTTTGTCTACTGTCACCCCCGGGAAATTGCCGACCTTCTGCCGTAATCCCGATAATTGGTTGAATATGGAAGACTTTCCGCAATTCGGGTTCCCGATCAGTGCAATGACCGGCCTCTTGAGCTCTACAGCTGTTTCTATGGCTTCAGTATGATGCATTCAGCTTCCTTTTTTCTCAGGGCGATGCGGACACGTTCATTCACCAGAATGATAAATGTATTCCCTAAAGCGTTCCGCCTTTTTAGCCTGATCATGCTCTGCGGAAGTACTCCCATGGATAATAGTTTGGATTCAACACCCAGGTCAGTAAACCCCAACAGGATGGCCGTTTGATCTTCACGCATGTTTGATAAAACGAGCTCATTCATCTTATTTATACTTGATCCAAATAAGGCGGTGCAAATATAAAGATTCATATTCAGCGTGATCTGGTTTCGCTCTATATTTGCAAACCACAGAATCAAAAGATATGTTTTCTACTTACCTGGAACTTGGATTTGAGCACATCCTGGATATCCAGGGCTACGACCATATTGTGTTCGTCATCGCCCTTTGTGCTTTATTCCCAATAAAGGAATGGAAAAGGCTGCTTATCCTTGTCACCGCGTTTACACTCGGCCACTCTTTGACGCTTGCATTAGCTGTCCTGGAACAAGTAAAATTCAACCGTGAAGTGATTGAATTCCTGATCCCTGTCACGATCTTTTTTACCGCGATAATGAACGTTGCGCGGCCGGAGGCATCACAACGGAAGGCATACATGCATTACATTGCAGCCAGTTTTTTTGGATTGATCCACGGGCTCGGGTTTTCGAATTACCTCAAATCCATCCTGTTCCAGGATGACAGCGTCGTATTGCCCCTTTTTGCATTTAATCTTGGCGTGGAACTTGGCCAGATCGTGATCGTGCTGATCATGTTGGCGATCAGTTTTCTGGTCATGCGCCTCGCGGGTGTGAAGCACAGGTCATGGATGTTGTTCATTTCCGGTGCGGCTGCAGGAATCGCGATTATCCTGATGATCGATGCGAAGTTCTGGTAGCGGTTCCCGTTGCCAGTTCTCACATGATCATTCAGTTGGCTGCTTTCAGGCATTTGTTTTATCTCGCCCGAAGTTCAGGCAAATATCATTCAGATCAGGAAAGGCGATCGAAAGAAAGTCCTTACATTCGACAGCGCACATAATCAAAATGATGTTCAACCATAAAATAATCGACTGAAAAAAGGAAAGAGATATGCAGAAAATCAAGATCGGTGTGATCAACGTATCCGATCGCGCCAGCAAAGGCATCTATGAAGATATCCCGGGGAAAGCAGTGGTCTCGACGATGAACGAGTATCTTATTTCAGAATGGGAGCCTGTGTATGCGGTCATTCCGGATGAGCAGGATCAAATCGCTGCAAAGCTGATGGAAATGGCAGATGATGAAAAATGTTGCCTGATCGTGACTACAGGGGGGACTGGCCCCGCCGTGCGTGATGTGACACCCGAAGCTACGGAACAGGTTTGCGAGAAAATGATGCCGGGTTTTGGAGAACTCATGCGGGCTGAATCGCTGAAGTTTGTGCCCACTGCCATCCTGAGCAGGCAGACCGCAGGAATCCGGGGAAACTCCCTTATTGTGAATCTGCCGGGTAAGCCGAAGGCCATCAGGGAATGTCTGGACGCTGTTTTCCCGGCCATTCCCTATTGCATTGACCTCATCGATGGCCCGTTTCTGGAAGTAAATGAAGAGGTGATCAAGATCTTCAGGCCGAAAGCGGATAAATCAAAATAGAATGAAGAGGCTGTCCCGGAAACTTTCCTGGATCATACTTGCCGTTGTGCTTGTTATTGCCTGGTTTGTGGCAAATCAATTTTTACCCATTGCCACCGGGTTTGCCGCAAAGAATATGTGTTCCTGCGTTTTTGTTGCTGGCAGGCAGCCGCAGGAGATCCAAACAGAAGACCTGCACTTTAGTTTGGTTCAATTCACAAAGTCCAGGGTGGATTTCGAAAACAAAGTAGTCAGGTCGAGCCTTTTTGGTCTGTTTGCCCAAAAGGCAGCCTTCCGGCCCGGGTTTGGCTGTTCACTTGTTTTTGAAAAGGGAATCCCCCAGCGGAAGGAAAACCCGCAACTTGATTGCCTAATGGATCCTGAACCCATGGGCACGTTACCTGATTCTTCAGTGCTGGCAGAAACGGATTATTCCTACAAGCATAACTATGCGGTCGATCCAGAAAGACTGAATTCAGTCATTGCATCCGTGATTGATGAAGGATCTTCGGAAGGCATCCATTTGACGCGGTCCATTGTCGTACTGCATGAAGGGAAGCGCGTTGCCGAGGATTATGCCCCGGGATTCGATGCATCGACACTGCAGTTGGGCTGGTCGATGTCGAAGAGCGTGACGAGTGCCGTTACGGGGCTGCTGGTCAGGGAAGGCCGCCTTTCCCTTGATATGCCTGCCCCGATCCCTGAATGGCAGGACGATGCGCGCGCAAAGATCACCATCCGGAATTTGCTGCAGCAGACAGCGGGACTGGAGTGGGAAGAACTCTATGGCACCGCTACTGATGTGACACATATGCTCTACATGGAGCCCAGTAAATCCGCCTATGCGATTTCCAGACCCCTGGCATTTGCGCCCGGTACGCACTGGGTATATTCTTCCGGAACGACAAATATCCTCTCCCATATCCTGATGCGGCAGTTTCCGGATGCCGATGCCTTTGTCTGCCATGTGAAAAAGCATCTCTTCGATCCTGTCGGGATCAGTTCTATGGTCATGGAGACTGATGCCAGCGATGAAGTTGTCGGATCATCCTACATGTATGCCACTGCACGTGACTGGGCCAGGTTTGGCCAGTTGTACCTGCAGGACGGGATCTGGAACGGGAACCGAATCCTGCCTGAGGGGTGGGTTTCGTTTACCGCAACACCCGCGCCCGGGTCAGAAGGCACGTATGGAGCCCAATTTTTTTTAAATGCTTCAGGCAAATTCCCCGATATCCCCAAAAGCATGTTTTACGCGGATGGTTTCCAGGGCCAGAGGGTCTACATTCTCCCGACACATGACCTGGTTGTGGTTCGTCTTGCCCTGACAAGTGATTTTGACGAAAACGGATTCCTGCGTGACATCCTGGATTGCTTCAGTAGGGTGAACCAGGAATGAATTGGTGAAGGCTCCAGCAGATCAGTAAAAGTAGAAGTTGTTCACACCTACCTGGCTATCCATTTCCCTGAGCATGATTCCTGAATCATCAAAAATCAGGATCTTGCTTTCAGTAATAAAATCCTCAACCCCAATGTAGATGTCCCCGTTGCCAGGCCGTACCCCCAGCCCATACAAACTCCTGCCGCCAGTGGCAACAACGGGTTCTGACGGGAATGTGGTGTCCTCGATTGAAACACGGTACACATCCCCCTTGAGAAAATAGATCTGTGTGCCATCCGCATTGCGTGCCAGCCGTGCAGCATATGAAGTGTTCAGGTCCGGGAAAGGCAAGGTCGCTGTCACTTCGTTTGATTCCGGATTGATCCGGTGGAGGCTTCCAAGCCGCCCTTCAAACGAGTTGCCATTGCAGGCGACCCAAAGGTGCCCGTCTCCGTCAGCAAGAATGGAAGAGGGGTTGTAGCCCACGGAGATGGTATCCAGAATCTCAAGGCTTTCAGGATCTGCAACAATGACCGATGTGGAAGGTGGTGCACCAAAATCAGATGATTTTGTAATGAACAACTTGTCCTCTGCAATCGCTATTTCACCTGTGCCGCCTCCTGTGAAGAGACTATCTGACAAGAACCCCGTGAGCATGTCGATTTTATACAGATACGGCCCGAAGAGGTCACTGACGATCCCATGCCGTTCTTTGTATATCAAAAAATCATTCGGAGATGCGAGATTGCGAATGAGTGACAGCTGATTCCCGGTTGAAGGATCAAATTTGATGATGACCCCGGATCCATTGACGACCAGGTATGCGTCATTTCCTTCGAAGTATGCCCCCTGGAGTACATTCCCAACAAGAACTCCGTTTCGCTCTTCATAGATGCCTTCATAGAGTGTGTCTTTGGCAAAGTTGTAGAAAGACAGGACACCATTCCCGGTCTGAAAATTTCCTTCCTGCGTGATAAAGACGCCTTCTCCTTTTTGGTATCGGATTCCTGAAGGCTGAACACCGGAGTCCTTTTCACACCCTGCAACAAGTAAAAACACGAGGATGCAGAGCATCAGGGAGTTGAGCAAGTTTCTCATTTCATGAATTTTACGGTAAGTGATACATAATAAAGCCTGCCGGGCATCGGGTAATTCGCAATCACCTCATAGTCCGTATTCAGGGCGTTTTCAACCATGAGCCTGGTGGTGACCTTGACCCGGTTTACTTTTTTTGTGAACGCAGCCGAGATATTGCTGAGCTGGTAGCCAGGGACGACCTGTTCGTTTTGCGGGTCCGCAAATGTCCGGGATACCAACCGGTGGTGGATCCCGATTCCAAAATGACGGTATGTGCACTGCAGTGTTGCCCTGAGCTGGTGATCGGGCATGTATACCAGGCGGTTTCCGTCCCGGGATCGCATGGAAGGGTCAGCGTGTGCTTCTGTCACATGCTGGTAGGTGTACAGCAGTTTTGGTTCCAGCGTGATATCGCCTGAAGTCCAATTTCCCGAGTAGGACATCTCAATCCCGCTGCTCCTGACACGGGCAATATTCTGCGGTACCCAAACCTGGGCATTTACAGGTGTCCAAAGGATCCAGTCCCGGATATTCCTGTAGTAAAGTGAGCCTTGAATCTCATGGTTCCAGTTGTGAATACTTGTCACATACCGGAGGCCCAGTTCCTCATGCCATCCTGATTCCGGTCTCAAGTCGGGGTTGCCTCCTGGTAACCAGAAAAGGTCATCCAGAGCGGGTACCCTGAAAGTTCTCTGGACCTGTAAATACAATTGTAAAAGATCCGATATTTTGTAGTTTGCCTCGAGAAACGGAAGCCATTCCAGGCCGGAAAATTCATTCCACTGGATCCTGTTTGAAGCGGAGACCGAGAGGTTCAGGCCAGGCAGGCGTTTCTTTAGCGCCATAAGCATGGCAACCTGACTTCGCGAGGATCGGCCGGCATAGGCATTCGACCTGCCGTTTTGGACCAGCCAGTCCAACTGGAGCATGAATTGTGCATGCTCATTCCATTTTCTAAAGTACCGGCTGATCAACTGGATCGTTTCAGCACCGTTTTTTGAGTTGGTGTTTGTAGACGGATCCTTGTAATCGACCCTGTCGACCATCCAGATACCACGTAATGAGAGCACGCGTTTTTCATTAAAGTGCTGGTATACAAATCCGTATCGCCCCATTTGGTCTTCCTGGGTGGCCTCGCTCCTGGATTGTAGCCGGGTAGGCGGGATTTCGCGGTGCGCCAGGGTATGTGTGCCGAAAAAATTCAGTCGATGGCCTCCTTTCATCAGGAAATCCTGTTCCAAAAGAAATCCGCCCTGTCTGTTGCGGGCATTCGGCAACCTCCCTTCCACGCCTCCCAACCCGGTATAGCGCATATTGTTTTTTGCCCCATCGAAGTATGCTTTCACGACAGATTGTGATGCCCGCCCATTTGCCTCCAGGGAAACCCCGTAAAACCAGTGTCCAAGTCCCCCGTACTGGCTGGAAAACTGGAGTTGGTCCTGCTGGGAGGAGGATGCAGCTAAATGGATCCCGTTGTTCACGATGCCGCTTCCATAAATTGCACTGGAATTGCTGCCTGACCAAACCCGGTCAAAGAGGAAACCGGAAAACAGGGATACATCAGTTAGCCCGATTGTCGGATTTTGCATGTTGAAGCCCTTGTACAGGATTGCAGTTTGCTGTGGAGAGGCCCCTTTCTGGCTGATGGTGGCCAGCCTTCCCGGACCGTAAAACCGAACAAAGGTGTGAGTCTGTTCTGAAAGTAACTGGCTGACAGAATGACGCGGGGAGATCCTGGAGGCGTCCCCAGCACGGTTTTCAGGGTGTAGGTGGAATACTGATTTCAGGGTATCCCTGACTTCTACTTCGGGAAGGAGATAGGAAGTCTGGGCCCCTGACTGGATATAGAGCGCGGCTAGAAGAACGAAAATCAAGGGAATACCAGGTCTCATCAATCTCATTGTCCGAAACGGGTGCAAAGGTTAGGCAGAAAACCTGTGTTGCAGGAATGCATCGTGAAGGCGATGTTTCGTCTTACCTTTATCCCGAAAGTAATTACGCATAAATCAATCAGGCGAGGTCTTCTGACTTACCCCGGCATGTGATGCCTTCCCATTCAGTATCGAACAGTGGCTTGTGACCCATGCCTTGTCGGGGATTACAGCTGCGGGTACAGTTCCAGATTTCCACAGAAATAGACAATGGGCACTGGATTCCCTTTACCTGAAATCAGATCAAAGATACATGCAATTTCAGGTCTTCAAGGGATTTGAAGCAATTTATGCACCTGGATGCTGAGTTTCCATTTCGGGTGCTTTTTGCAGTATTCAAGCGCTTTTTGTGTATTCTCCTGAAGCTCCGGGCCATCCATCGGTTGAATATAAAAGTGATCGAAATGCCAGTCTTCAAAATCTGACGGATCAATACCCTGTTGCGGAAAGATCACCTTGATCTCATTTCCGGAACGCAATTTTATCTCTGTACAGGCCTTTGGACTCATGCAGATCCAGTCCAGTTCTTCAGGAGGCTCAATTGTGCCATTTGTTTCGCAGGCGACTTCAAACCCCTTTTCCTGGAGGGCATTGATCAGGGCCGCATCCAGCTGCAGCAGGGGCTCCCCGCCGGTACAGACAATATACCTGTGATCAGTGGATGATACCGGCCATAAATTTTCAACTTTTGCCACCAGTTCATCCATGCGATATTTCCCGCCATTAATGCCATCCGTTCCAAAAAAATCAGTATCACAGAACTTGCAGATTGCAGTGTTCCGGTCAGCCTCCCGTCCTGACCACAGGTTGCAGCCGGCAAATCTCAGGAAAACGGCAGGCCAACCGGTACGTGCACCTTCCCCCTGGATCGTAAAATGAATTTCCTTGACTGAATAGATACGCATCCCGGTTTTATGCTTTATGATCCGTTGAAAGGATTGCGGTTGCTTCGATCTCAACCAGGTATTCCGTCGTAATCAGGCTGCTCACCTCGACCATCGTGGTAGCGGGAGGGATTCCGGAAAAGAACGCACCGTGTGCATTTGCAACGACTTCCCAGTCCCGTTGTATGTTTACGACATACATCCGGGTGCGTACGATATCCGACCTTTTGCCGCCAAGGTGTTCAATGGCTTTTTCAATGGTTTGAAGGATCCTGGTCGTTTGCACACACGGATCACCGGGGCCAAATACTTTCCCGTTCTCCATGGCCACCGTGCCGGACACTTCGATGGTATTCCCTGCCCGAACAGCGCGTGCATAACCTGCCACCTCCTCCCAGGGTGCACCCGAATGATACCTGATCTTTTCTTCCATTAAATCTATATGTTTTAAATGCCCGATACCAGCCTGTTTTGCCGGTATGTGCACAGGTGCAAAAGTAAACTTTTAGGAGGACCCCGGCTTACCGTTCATGATCCCGACCAGGACCGGGAAAACTCCGATTTTCAGCCCCGATTCCACCAGGCTTTGGCCTCTGAGGACCTTAAAAACACTATCTTTGGGAGTGAGACATATGCGAAAAATTGATCATTTAACCTGACTTTATGAAATTTCATTTGATCTCCGGTGGATGCGGCTTTGTCGGCCGGAATATGGTCCAGCGGATTTACAAGACGACCAATGATGCCGTCGTGTTTATCGATAACCTGCTGGTGGGGAAACACCCCTCGGAGTGGCTCGGCCTGCCCCGTGCAGGGAAGCGAGGTAATATGGAAATTTTCGGGGAAGACGAGCGGTTGTTTTTCATCCATGATGACTTCAGGAACTTCCTCCGTGAGATGGGGCAGAATCCCAATTGGGTCCAGGAAACGTATGGGCTGGAATTCGACAAGTTTGAAGATGTTTTTCACTTCGCTGCAATCGTGGGTGGCCGTGCCGTGATTGACGGCGATCCCATGATGGTTGCCCTTGACCTGGCCATTGATGCAGAATTCTTTTTCTGGGTCTGCAGATACCAGCCTGCCCGGGTATTGTACCCTTCTTCCAGCGCAGCGTACCCGGTCAACCTGCAAACGGAGTCAGGGGCAATTGCCCTGCAGGAATCGGACATTGATTTCAACAATATGGGGCAACCGGACATGACGTATGGATGGTCCAAGCTGACCGGTGAGTACCTGGCGAAGATCGCAGCGGAGTATTACGACCTGAAAGTCACCTGCATCAGGCCGTTCAGCGGCTATGGAGAGGACCAGGACCTGACGTACCCGATCCCCGCCATTGCCCAGAGGATTGCGCGCAGGGAGGATCCTATCGAAGTTTGGGGTTCCGGCAAGCAGGGCCGGGACTTTGTCCATATCGAGGATGTGATGGATTGCATTTTTGTCGCTATGGACAAGATCCACGATGGTACAGCAATCAATATCGGGATGGGGCGTCTCACATCCTTCCTTGAAATTATCGAAGTGCTTTCCAAAATTGCAGGATACGAGCCTGCCATCAAGCCGCTGCTGGATAAACCTGTTGGCGTGCATTCAAGGTATTGCAACATGGATTTTGTGCAGGAGAAACTGGGTTGGGAAGCAAAGATCACGATGGAGGAAGGCATGCGACGCGTCTATCAGGCAGCACTTGCCCGGGAACAGGCGGCAAAAGTTTCCTGAGCCATGCGGATTGTTTGTTTCGGTCCGGGGCCAAAGTTTAAAGGGGGGATCTCAAATTACAATACCTCCCTTGCCCGGGCATTTGACAGGCTGGGCGTTGAAGAGGTCCACATTGTCAGCTGGACCCAGCAATATCCGGCGATCATCCCGAGGGAGTTTGTGGATAAAACCAGTTCCTTGGACTTTCTTGAAGATACCAGGATCCATGTGCATTACATCACGAACTACAATAATCCATATTCGTGGAGGGAAACTTACCACCTGATCATGGGGCTGGAGCCCGATATCGTGATCTTCCAATGGGCAATTGCGATCCAGGGCCTCCCGCTGGGAAGGATTGCACGACTGTTGAAGAAGCATAAGAATATTGAGGTCATCTTCGACCTGCACTTCGTGATCCAGAAAGAGAACAGCAGCCTGGACAAATGGATGACCAGATTCGGGATCAGGCATGCGGATACCTATATCACACACGCATACCGGACAGTGGACGAACTGAAGGAAGTTTTCCCGGCCAGGAAACTTGAAGTGAATGAAACCGGGGAAAGGGCTCCTGAAGGCAAGACAACAGTGATCAAGCTGTACCATCCGATTTATGACCTGTTCCGGCCGGATCCTGCTTTTGACGTTGCTGGTGAAAAGGAAAAGCTTGGTTTGAGGGAAAATGTATTTCTTTTTTTTGGATTTATCCGGAAGTACAAGGGGTTACATTTTGCGATCGAGGCATTTGCCGATCTTGCAAAGAAGCGGGATGATGTCTCGTTGCTGGTTTGCGGGGAATCATTCTGGAATACGCTTGAAAAGAAAAAATTCAGCACCCGGGTCAAAAAAGCGGTTTTCGGTGCGGCAAAGAAGATCTTCCTGAGCAAGAGGTCTGACGAGGGCGAATACCGGCCATTGGAGTTGATCAGCAAATTCGGCATCGAAGACAGGGTCGTCGTAAAGAACGAGTTCATCCCGAATGAAGATGTCCACAAGTATTTTCAGGTCAGCGATGCCGTGGTCTTGTTTTATGAATTTGCGACACCAAGCGGCGTGGAGTCCCTGAGCTACAATTTTGAGTTGCCAATCCTTGCCACGGCGGTGGGTCATTTTCCGGAAACCATCGAGGACGGGTATAACGGGTATCTTGCAGAGCCAGAGGATATCGGGTCGATGACGGCTGTGATGGAGAAAATGATCGACCACCCGATTGACCGGAAGCATGTGGTGGAGTCAACGAAGATGATGAGCTGGGACAATTATGCGCGGGCGATCTTGAACAGGGGTGGGGGTGGAGCGTAATCGTAACTAAAGTTCTGGTTCTTAATAACTAAGGTTTTAGTTTTTCGTAACTAAAGTTTTAGTTATTCGACAGGTCTGGTTCATACCTACACCTTTGAAACTCTGCACATCATTGATTTCAGCCAGATTTCAAGCTGGTAATATCGGATAAAACTTTATTTGATACCTCAAGAAAACTCTCCAGTTTCTCCCAGCAAATAGAGTAGTGAATAAAAGGGATTCGCTCCCTGTATGTTAGAATTTTGAGATCACGGAGGTAGCCTACATGATGGCTAATTGTTGTTCTTGACAAAGGGACTTCAATTGAGATATCAGCAATTGTAGATTCAGGGTGCCTGGATAAGAACTCAAGGATTTGAATCCTTGCCGGATGAGATAAACCATTAGCAAAATGTGAAATAACCTGAAGGTTAGGGCGAAAAAGATGGGATTTAGAAAAGCACATCAGTGTGGATTTAGTGTGTTCAAAAAATGTGCCTTGAGAATCGGAGATATAAAAATTACGTTTTATGGACTAAGAAAGTTCATTTCTGTGAAAGTTGTTTTATAAAAAAATGAACTCATATTACCTTGCCGGAGGAGTAACTAAAGTTTTAGTTATTCGTAATTATCGTCTAAAACGTTAGTTACTTACTTGATTTTTCGTACTCCCTCCCAACCCCAATGCGCTCCTCAACCTGGTACACATTCCGCTGCGGACTGTTCCGCGAAATCAGCTCCGCGATGAATCCCGTCAGGAACAACTGCGAACCAATGATCAGCAGCAATATCCCGAAGAAGAAGATGGGCCGGTCAGAGATCCGGAAGATCTGCTCGAAGATCTTCAGGTAACTCAGGTAGGCCAGGATGATAAACCCAACCGCAAATGACAGCATCCCCAATGCCCCGAAAAAGTGCATGGGCCGCTTGCCGAATTTCCCCACGAAGGAGATCGAAATAACATCCAGCGGCCCATTGATAAAGCGCTCCCAGCCAAACTTCGTGGTCCCGTATTTCCGTGCCTGGTGCCTCACGACTTTCTCGCCGATCTTCGTGAAGCCCGCCCATTTGGCAATGACGGGAATGTAGCGGTGCATCTCCCCGTAGACCTCGATATTCTTCACGACTGCTTTCCGGTAGGCCTTGAGCCCGCAATTGAAATCATGTAATTTGATACCGCTCAACCGGCGGGTGACCCAATTGTAGAATTTGGTCGGGATCGTCTTTGAAATGGGATCGTAGCGTTTTTTCTTCCACCCGGACACCAGGTCATAACCCTCATCGGTGATCATTCGGTACAGGTCAGGGATCTCTTCGGGGCTGTCTTGCAGGTCAGCATCCATGGTGATGACCACATTGCCAGAGGCTTCTTCAAACCCGCATTGCAAGCCTGCTGATTTTCCATAGTTCCGGCGGAACTTGATCGCCTTTACCTCGGGATGCCGATCCGCCAGATGCTGAATGGCCTCCCATGAGTTGTCCGTACTCCCGTCATCCACAAAAATGACCTCCCAGGATTTCCCCATGGAGGCCATTACTTTTTTGATCCATTCAAATAATTCAGGAATGGACTCTTCTTCGTTCAACAGTGGAATGACAATTGACAGATCCATCAAACCCTAAACAACAGCCTCTTCCGGCGGGTTTTTCTT
>JARQTN010000209.1 GCA_029976695.1 Lewinellaceae bacterium | reverse complement strand
CCTGGTTTTTCAAGCGGCATCAATCCATGCCAGATTGCATTTTCGATATATGGCTGGATCAGCATGGGCGGGATCAGAATGGTTGCCGGGCTGAATTTCGTGTTGATGTTTTTTTCAAACTCAAATTTGTGCTCAAACCGCAGCTGCTCCATTTCCACATAGAGGGAAAGCGCATTGATCTCGTCCTCCAGTGTAATGGTCTTTGATTTGGAATTGTTGAGGATCAGGCGCATGAGCTGTGAAAATTTTGTCAGGTACCTGCTCGCAATGCGGGGTTCATTCGTCAGGATATATTTGTTGATCGAATTAAGGCTATTGAATACAAAATGGGGATTCATCTGTGCCCTGAGGGCCGTCATTTCAACTTCCGCCAATTGTACCGAAAATTCTGCCTTTAGTTTTTCCCTTTCCCTGACCTGTTTCATCCGGTAGCGGTATGCAAAGTAAGCCAGGGCAAGGGCCACCAACAGGATGAGGAAGTAAAACAGGTTACTCTGGAAAAAGGGCGTATCAACAAATATCTCCATACGAGCAGGCTCATGCATCCAGACGCCAGAACTGTTTGCTCCAAGTACTTCAAAGGTATAGGAGCCACCTGGTACCTTTGTGTATGTAGCCGATCTGCTGTTTCCGGCATCCACCCATTCCGAATCATACCCTGCCAGCCGGTATTTGAACTGTTGCTGATCCGGCCTCGTAAAATCGTCCGGGGCAAAATGCAACGTAAAAAAGGTTTCCGTGGCGTCGAGGTTAATCCGGCTGGATAACAGGATATTCCTGTCGAGTTTTTTCTCCCTGCCATGTACTTCGATATTCGTAAACAGGATATTGAATGGGGTTGAGTCGGTAAAAAGGTGCTTCGTGTCCAGCCAGGAAAATTCATTCGCATGTCCCACGAATAGCTTGCCATCCTCGGAAATATCCAGGCTGGTTGTCCAGTAGTTTAACAGGTCGGTATCAGGCAATCCGCTCGCCCGGTCAAACACCCTGACATCTCCTGTTGGCAAATGGTACCTTACAAGACCCTTTCGGGTTGCAAGCCAGGCATCATTGCCAATCGCCTGCACCCGGACAATTTTTTCGATTGGCAGTCCATCCTGCAGTCCAATCAATTCGAAGGACTCCTGGTTGGAAACCGCAGCCGGCCTGATGATCTGGAGCCCGTTTTCCTGGCAGGATAGCAGGATCTCTCCGGTGCCTGTCCCTGTGATATTGTAGAAATCCGTTCCGGATGTTCCCTCGCCGTCCACTTTCCTGGCGGGCAGCAGAGTCACTTTTTTGGATGTCAAGTCATATGTCAGCACCCTGCTGTATGTATGATACCAGAGCAACCCATTTTGATCGATGAAAAAATCCCTGACCCCATAAGCCCTTTCCTCACCCAACGCATCAGGAAGAAGTTCACTGAAATCGATCTTGCTGATCAATTTGCCGGTAATCGGATCTGATTGTAAAACCGCCCCCCTGTAGCGATTCAAACCCCACATTTTTCCTCGCGGTCCGATTTGAAGGGATGTAATCATGACATTCTGAAAAAACCGGTCATTCGTGCTTTCCGGAAAAACGAGTTTTCGTGCAGGGATATTGAAATAGGCAAATTGGGTGTCCATGGCAACCCAAACCTGGTCATCAGATATCTTCAGGAAATCATATGTATGCAGATCAGCATGATTGAACAATGATTGTTTCGTCAAGATGCCCTGAAAGTCTTTTTTTCCAAAATTTTCGACTACCTCACTCTCCCCGGATCGCATGTTCGCGATATAGATACCATCCCCTGAAGTAGATCCGACAAGCACTTCTTCATTCGATATTTTTTCAAATGCTTTCATCCTGATCTCTGCCAATGGATGGGTAATCCTGCGTTCAGGAAGCTTAATCACGTGTATCTGCTGATATTCCGGGTTGAAAAACGAAATGCCTTCAGAACCGCACATCCAGATATTGCCCTTACTGTCCCGGATCATTTCCTGGATCGGGGCTTTCTGGATGCTGTAGGGATTGTCAGCGTGGTGCGTGAAGTATGTATACTTCCTTGTTTTCCTGTTGAAGGTGCCAAACCCATGGTCAAAAGAAGCGACCCAGAATTCGGAATCGGATTTTGGCAGGATCTGTTTGATCGCATTGTGCTCGGCCGACTCCGGATAATAGCCATCAAAAAAATACGACCAGGAGCCTGTATCAGGATGATATGAATAAAGACCAATCCATGAACCTGATAACCACAGTTTTCCATCGTTTTCCTGATGGATCATTTGGATGGCATACTGTCCCTTATCCGGGATTGCAGGAATGTAGGAGGTGTGGAATTCCATGTGATCTTCGTCCAGTTTGTAGAGGACCAACCCGGCCCTCGTTCCCAACCATAACCAGTCCGGATTCCTTTTATCTACATCTACTGCATATACAGTTTGGAGAAAACCGTGATTCGATTCCTTGACCCAGAGCCTGGGGTTGATCACCCTTGTTTTCCCTGTTTTTATGTTGAACTCCAGTAGGCCGAGTTCTGCCGCAAGCCAGAGAATTGTATCCTGTTCAAACATATCCCAGATCCTTCTGTCCGGGAAACTGTCGATTTCCATCAAATAGTAACTGTGAAAATTGTCTTCCAGATAATCATACCTGTTCAGGTACCCGTCATTGGCTGTTGCCCACAATGTTCCCGAGCTCCCAGTATAAAGTGTCTGGATCGAATTGGAGGTGATCGAAGCAGAATCTGTTTCTTTTGCATAATAGATTTTTGATTTCTGCCCATCAAAGCGCACAAGCCCACTTTCGGTAGCAATCCAGATCATGCCAATCGTGTCCTGGGCGATATCATTGCAGAAATTTGTTGGTAAAGCATTATCCTCATGCAGGCGTTGGAAGACTTGTGCTTGTATTGTGAAATATGACAGCATGGCTGCACAAAAAAGGAATGCAAGATTTGATCGAGAATATTTCACGATTGTTCTGTTCTGGTATTGTGCCCGCCTGTTCAAATGGAATTCCTATTCGATCAGGTATCAATCCAACCAAGTTAAGCAAAAAGATTTCCGGTGTTGCAAGCACTGTGCATGCTGTGCCATTCAACGAGCAAACTGCCCATTTGACTGAGTAGCCGGTCCTTTTCAATTCCGTGATAAGTCATCGATCAGTTTGACATATGTCACATAAATTGATATCTTCTCTTTATTCAATTCCAGTATCTTGAAAAAAATCATTCCATATGTTTGTTCGAAATCATTCCCT
>JARQTN010000208.1 GCA_029976695.1 Lewinellaceae bacterium | reverse complement strand
TGGTCCAACTGCCTGCCCGCCGAAGCTTCAGCGGAGGAGGGAGCTACAACCACCATAAAAGAACTTCGCTTCGATCAGCGAAGTTGGTCCAACTGCCTGCCCGCCGAAGCTTCAGCGGAGGAGGGAGCTACAACCACCAAGTAAAGGAGCTGACCAGACGTACAAGTCAGGGCCGCAAATATACCCCAACTCTATGAAATTGTACAAGAAGTTTGTGAGAATATTTATGTGATATCAAACGCCTTGTGGGAGAGTAAAAGATCATCCGCACCATCCAGACGCGGCAGCATGACGCTTGTTTTGGTCTGGAATTTCTGCATCCTCCGCAGGATCTTGTCCAGCATCTTAACTGCTTTCAGAATGTATGGACCCTTGTTCAACATGACACATTCCGCTTGCTGGGCCAACGCTGCATCCGTAATCTCGGATCGGGAAGGGGTGCCTTTCTTGGCGAGTGTTTCCAGAACCTGTGTCGCCCATACATCCGGAATATGGGCAGCACTGCAGATCCGGACGATTTCCTGCTGGATCGAGGCAAAGTTTTTCCATCCGGTTTCGATGGCAAGATCACCCCGGGCGATCATGACGCCGACAGGATACCCTTTCATGGCTTCGAGCAATATGGACGGCAGGTTGGCAAACGCCTTTTGTGTTTCAATTTTCAGGATCACACCTGCATGCGAATGATATTGCTTTGATTCTCGATACAAATCCCTGACATCGTCCGGGCTATTCACAAAAGAGAAATTGATTGCATCCGCATAGCGGGCAATGAATTGTAAATCAGATTTGTCTTTTTCAGTCAGCCCACTGATTGTGAGATTGCTCTCCGGAAGGTTGATCCCTTTATCAGAACGCAGCTTGCTGCCATTATTTTTTGCCTGTGTGATCCTGACCGTAAATTCACCCTGGCCGACATCTTCAATTTTTCCTTCGATTTTCCCATCATCAAAAAAGATGGCTTCTCCCGGCTGTACATCTGAAAAGACTTCTTTCAACGTACATGAAATATGGGCCGGGGCAACCAGTTTCCCCTTTTCATCATACACTGCGTTTTCACCTGGCCGGTTGTCCTGATGGATGACCAGTGTATCACCGGTAAAAAGTGTGATAAACTGCTCCTTTGGCAACAGTTCGCCGACTCGCTCCACTTTCTCCCCTGTCTGCTTGATCTTGTGGTGGGTCAGTTCCATGCCTGTTTCGAGGTATGCAGAATCAGAACATAACCCCCATCTTCCTTTTCCTGACTTTCGGTCAATCACAATTTCGCACGCTTTCCCTCGCGCATCCGTAAAATAAAGTTTGTTGCCACGCTTGATCTTGCGGCTGAGTTCAGCATGAACCGGGATGATTGCATCAACCTCCTCATGCGCGGGGGGATGGATTTCAGGGGGGGCTATCCAAATCCTGGCAGGTTGCAGAACCTTGCCCAGGTCGTCCCTGCGTGGAGAGATATGGATGACTTTCGGGCCCGGGATCATTGGCCCGGTGCGCAATTTAGGCCCCGCCAGATCCATTGCGATCTTGCAATTTTTCTTCAGCCGTATGCTGGCATTGCGCACATTCCTGACCATCTTCAACCAGGTTTCTGCATCATCATGGGCACAATTGATCCGTGCACAATTCATCCCCTGGCGAATGAGTTGATCGATAAATTGGGGATTGTCAGCTTCAGTGCCAGGCAGCGTCACCATGATCCTTGTCCTTCGTTTCTTTGACTTGTATCCAAACAGGATCTTGTTGTTTTTCCTGATGACCTTCCTGGATTTTTTTACCGAGAGGTACTTGTGCAGCTTGTCTTCTTCCTCAAGACCAATCAGTTTGCCAAGGATGTTTTTCAGGTTTACAAGGCTGAACATGACATGTCCCTCGATATCATTCAGGGTGGGCAGCCCAAGATTAATCAACTCTGCCTGGAGATTGTCAATGTTGAAGGACCTGAAAGCAAGATAATGCACCAAATTTCGGGCACTTTTCTGATAGATCTCATGGGTTTGATCAATTTCCTTTTTGAAGGTCTGCTCCAGATCGATAGCCTTGCTGATGATTTTTTCAACCTGGTGGTAAACGCCAGAATACGTGGATACGGCCTTGTCTTCCATCTTTGTCACTGGTTAATTTGACGGAGGCTCGGACTCTATCTTGAATGTCCTGGAGACCGGGTTATATGGCGCCGGGACCACATTGCCATCATTGTCCACCAAAGTGAGTTTGATGGTATTGTCCCCGTTTGGGAGGCCTTCAATATAATAGGGCTGCCAGGTATCAAGCATGAATTCCTCACCGTTAATTTCTGCCTTGACCTTGTAGTCATCCATGGTGGCATTCACCAGGTAAAAGTCAAGCATGACCTTTTTCGTATCCTCACCGGCATAGACACCTTTTGGCCGGCTGTAGAAAAGCATGGGTTCTGTGATCGGTTCAACTTCCGTAAACGCGGCATCCTTTACCTGCGCTTTCACAGCCCTGTGCGCAGCATTTGTTTTAATGCTCTCGTGATAGGAACGGGAAAGGAATGCAAGGATGTGGTGTTCACCATCCGGTATGGAATAATCAAATTCGGAGGTATATTTTGCGGCATAAGGCAGGTTGTTCACGATCAGGTGGATATGCTGTCCCTGTGCACTGTTTGCACAGGATTTTTGCGGCGCATCGGTAGTCTGCACACCAAGCTGGTATGAGTCACCACCAATTTTAAAATCAAACTTGCCATTTCCGTACTCCATGGATTCAATAGAGGCATCTGGGAAGCTGACAGATTTACTGAACGGTGTGAGTTTGTATGACAGATCACCTTCCATGGTCATTTCTGTATCTTCAGCCGCATCTTCTGTAGATTGATCACCGGATTGCTGGTTTGCGTTGCAGGCGAGAAGGATCAAAGGGAGGAGGATGAGCAGGAATTTGAATATTTTCATAAGATTGTCTTATTGATTTAAGCTTTTTGCAAAGATAGGGGATATAGGCAAGAAAACTAACTTTGCTCCATACCCGATATACACAGCTGGTTGATGGAAGGGGAGGAAAAACTGTTGGCAAGATTTCAAGAGGATCCTGAAAAAGCGTTTCCGGATGTCTTTCGTGCCTACTATTCGACAGTTTGTGATCAGGTCTATCGGGTGCTTGGCAATCCTTCTGAAGTCGAGGACGTCGCACAGGATATTTTTTATGAATTATACCAGAAGAAGGACCAGCTGATGATCAGGTCTTCCCTGAGGGCCTACCTGAAAAGAATGGCGCGGACCAGGACACTGAACCATATCAGGGACAAGAAATGGAAGTGGAAGGAAGACGAGTCGGTGCTGGATCATGTACAGGATCGTGACGCTCCGGTGGAAATGAAAATGGATGCCGGTAAACTCAGGGAATACCTTCACGCAGCGATCGACCGGCTACCGCCCAAATGCCGGATAATTTTCGGCCTGAAAAGGTTTGAGGGTATGAGTAACAGGGAAATCGCGGATCAACTGGGTATATCTGTGAAAACAGTGGAGAACCAGATGACCACCGCATTAAAAAGGTTAACGTCGGCTTATCGTCAATATCGGGAAGATGAATAGGGGGTGAGATCGCAAATTGTGTCTTAAGCTTGCAGCATATATGGAGAACTTGGATATCGAACAAATTATTCTGAAATCGCTTGCGGAAAAGCTCAGCGAAGATGAGGTTCAGCGATTGGAGAGCTGGCGGGGTGCGCATCCCGGCAATGAAGCTGAATACCAGGCGTATCTCACTTCGTGGGACCATGCCGGCCACTATTCCGCTTCCGGGTGGAACACCGAACGTGCCTGGCTAAAACTCCAGGACAGGATCGCTCCCGAAAATCAGCCTGTGAAAGTTCATTTCGTAAAAAGGATTCCCTTGCTGAGAAGGATTGGATCAGTCGCAGCGGTATTTCTCCTGCTGGCAACCATCACCTACGGGGTTTTTGAATTGACTCAAAAAAAGGCTTTTCAGTCGGTTTCTGCCCTGGAACAAGATCTGGAACTCAATCTGGCTGATGGTACTATGGTACACCTGAAACAAGGGGCCACACTCCAATATCCTGAAGAATTCAAGCGCAAAGCCCGCATGGTTGAGATGACCGGCCAGGTGTACTTTGATGTGGCGAGGGATGAACAGAAACCCTTTGTTGTGACCACGAACAGGACAAAAGTAACTGTACTGGGTACGGCTTTCGCGGTTGATGCCTCTGATGAACAGAATCTGGTCACGAACCTGTATGTGACCGAAGGTTCGGTCGCTTTCCAGTCAAAGCGGAATGACGACGTAAAGCTGACCGTCCAGGCTGGCCAGCAGGCAAGGCTCGAAGGCAATCAGCTCAGACCAATAAAGAATCCTGAATTCAATGATATCGCCTGGCATACGAACACCCTGGAGTTCAGGAATATGCGCACAGAAGATGCAGTGCAGGATATCAGTGCATATTACCATGTCGAAATCGACCTCTCCGGATCACTTGTCCGGGATTGCGCGATCACAGCTCCGCTTCCTTTCCAGGATGCACCGCTTGATGATGTGCTTGAAATCATGAAGGTGCTCCTCGATGTGGATATCAAAAAGACAGGCCCTGGCAGGTATGTGGTCGAAGGCGGGAAATGCAAATAACAAGCCTGGCGACGAAGGCAAACATTACCCCTCAAATAGCCCCTCGTAATCGCTTTTCCCGGAGCTTTCCCGGTACTCGGTTTGCTTTCGCTCCTGGTTCAGGTCGAGCGTGTCGGATTTTTCACCGCCCATCAGGAGAAGGGTGCTCTGCTTTTCCCATTGCTCCAGCATTTTCAGTCCTTCTTCTTCGAAGACGCCATTCTGGAGATCGACTGAATCCATGAAACTACTTGACATTTCCATGAAGCGCTCCATCTCGCCAACCTTGTTGGCGACATCGTCAGCAATCACTTCGAGGGCCTGGTCAAACATGGCGCGTTTGTCGGAGTTGCCGGAAATGATGGACATCGCGGATTTCATGGCACTGTGGGATGCACGGATTGCCTTGCGCTCTTCCTCTTTCATTTTGACCTGGTCCTTGGTGTCTTCCAGGAGGATCTCCGAATTCTGGTACATCTTGGTCAGGACCCGGTAGAGGATCTCCATTTTGGCATGAAGCTTCTGGTATTTTTCATTCGATTCTTTCAGGCGGGCAGCTTTCCTGCTGGAGAGCAGCATCTGCTTTTGCACGCCCTGTTCCTTTGCCTTGGCAGCCAGCTTCATGTTTTGCTCGATCTCCTTTTCATTTTCCTCCATCATGGTTTTCAGCTTGCGCATCTGTCCCCGGATGGCACCGATCTGGGTGCTCATCTTCTTGAGGTTGTCCTGCAGGTCCTCGACATAATTTTTCAGGATGCCGATCGGATCTATTGTGACAAATAAACCGGTCACCCACCGCATTACGCTCTTGTACATATAGCTCACAAGGGTGCGCATTTTCGGGTCCAGGACCATGTAGATGATGGCACCCAGAACGAGTAGTGACACAGCGAGGCCTGCAAGTGTCGAAATAAATGCTGTGATGGCTCCAATATTTGCCGCGATCAGGTACCCCGCCCCGGCTATCAATCCGGCAAGGAACAACATGCCTGTAACTCCTTCAGGCCGTTTCCAGAATGATTTCGGCTTGGTACCGCCTTCAAATGAGCTCATGTCCGTCATGGTGAATGTATTGTAGGTTTATAGATATTGTTCAATTTTCCGGATATCATCCCGGATCACATTCTGGAAAACCTCGTAGGATTTCTCAAAACGGGATTGCGTTTCCAGGATTTTCTGTTTGGCTTTCTCGACTTCAGCATCGCTATTGTCGATCCGGTGCTGAAACTCGGTGATCTTTTTTTCCAGTGCCTTGATCTTTGATTTGAGCTCCTCAATGCCCTGCTCCAGCTTGATCACCTGCTCTTTTTTTGAGGCAATGCGCTCCTTGACCTGCTTCTGCAGGGCTGAGTCGAATTGGCTCTTTTCATGATCCAGCAGGTTCAGATAATGTTTCGCGCTGCTGATGAGTCCATCCCTGGTGATCCCGATCGTGGAAGCTGTCGCAAATGCAGACTGGAAACTCGTTCCTTCATCCAGTTTCAGTTGTGCGATCTGGTTCAGGGATTGCTTGAACTTCAGGTAGTCGAATCCCCCCTGCTGTCCCTTGGCAAGGGCATTGGAAAGGAAGTCTGCACTCTTTTTATCCACATCCGGTGAGATCACCAGAATCTTTTTAATCTCTGCACTCATTCTCTTGATTCATGTACAAAACAAATATAACGAAAGGTATCGGTAAAATCTTTTCACAGGAAGTCCACATCCGTTGTGTAGGGGTAGCGCATCAGGTATTCCAGGGCCCTTTCAAAAGGAAATTGTGCATAGATGACTTTGAATAACATTTCCGTGATGGGCACCTTGATGTTGTAATACTTCGAAAGCCGGTAGGCGATTTTCAGTGTACGCACGCCTTCTGCCACCTCGTCGACACTGTTTTCGGCTTCCTCGATCGTACTGCCTTGCCCGAGCATCCGCCCGAAAGTGAAGTTCCTGCTATCCTCGCTTGTAGCCGTGGCGATGAGGTCCCCGATGCCAGCCGTGCCCAGGAATGCTTCTTTCCTTGCCCCCAATGATTTTCCAAAGTAGACGATTTCGTGCAGCCCGCGGGTGATCAGCATACTCTGGATATTTTTTCCCATCCCTTTCCCGTTCAGGTAGCCGGAGCCAAGTGCGATCACGTTTTTCAGGGCCCCGGCAAGTTCGGCCCCGATCAGGTCATGGGAACCGAAGACAAAAAATGCACCGCTGGAAAGCAGCTTTTGCCCGATGTCGATGACCTCGGTAAATTCACTGGCCACAACTGTGGCAGTAGGCTGACCCTCAAGGATTTCCTTCGCCAGGTTTGGGCCGGAAAGACAGCCTACCCGCAATACCGGGCTCTCTTCGATGATGACCTCGCTCATGGTACGCACCTCATCCCTGGAGATAGCTGCATTTGTTTCATCCTTTTCACGGACGCCCGTCAGGTCGAAGCCCTTCGTTCCGTGAATGAGAATGTGCCTGGGTTCAAGCAAGCCGCCAAGCTGCTTCATCAGGTTCCTGAAACTTGCGGACGGCACCACGGGGAAGATGACATTGCAGGTATTTGCGACCTCCTCCAGGGAATTTGTTGCCCGGATCCTTTCAGAAAGGGGATATCCCAGGTTTTCGTGGTGCTGGTTGAGGTGCTGCATGGTATTCCGTGAACGGGTAAATAACAGGACATCGGTGTTGTAGGCGAGCAGCTTCGCGACCGTCGTGCCAAAACTCCCGGCACCAATAACTCCGGCACACCCGGAACGATCAACATTCATGATTCATGTTTATTTCTTTCCGGATCTGCTTTTCTGGGCCTGGATGCGCTGCTGCTCCTTCATGGCCTCTTCAAAGCGTTGAGCAAAACCACTTTTCTTCTTCGGTTTCTGTTTGTTGATCTCCAGTTTCTCCCGGATCTTATCTTCATTGAAGAGCAGTTTTTTGGACCCGACCGTTTGTGCAATATTGATCACGTTGGAATAAAAGAGGTACAGAGTCAAACCGGAAGCATAATTATTGAAGAAAAACAGGAACATGATGGGCATGAGGTATTGCATGTATTTCATGGCCGGGTTCATGTTCGTCATGTCCATGTGGCGCGTATTGTAATACGTGTAGATCAGCGTCGTGCCTGCCCAGAGGATCGTGAACAGGCTCAGGTGGTTGCCATACGCCATGAAATCGGGCACTTCGAAGGGGAACCTGAAGAAAACATCATACGAAGACAGGTCATTTGCCCAGAGGAAGCTGGCCTGGCGAAATTCGATGGATGCCGGGAAGAACCGGTAGAGGGCAAACCACACAGGCATCTGCAGCACGACCGGAAGGCAACCTCCGAGCGGGTTTACCCCATACTCGCGATAGATCTTCATCGATTCCATTTGTTGCTTTTGCGCGTCGTCCTTGTACTTTTCCTTCATCTTGGCCAGCTCGGGTTTGAGCGCAGACATCTTCGACTGGGACTGGAGCATTTTGTACATGAACGGGAACAGCAGGATCTTGACCAGGAGCGTCAGTGCCAGGATGACAAGCCCCTTGCTCGAAATGAACGTGGAAAGGAAATTGAACAGCGGCCTGATCGCCCAGCGGTTGATGGAACCGAAGATGCTCCGTCCGAAGGGGATGATCTCCTCGAGAGCAAGGTCCATTTCCCGCAGGTTCTCGAAATCATTCGGGCCGATGTACCATTCCATATTGATGGTCTCGTTGTTTCCCCCCGCAAGCGGAATATCGATATTTGACCTGACTTCCTTAAGGTCTTCCGAATTCTCGTCCAGGATGACTGTTTCCAGTACGGCCCCATCAAAGCTGTTGTCCGCGATCAGGCTGCTATTGAAAAACTGGTTTGAGTGGCTGACCCATTTGATGCGCTTGTCAGACAGGTTTTCCACATCGCTTTTGCGGCAATTACAGTAATCTGGATCTTCCTCGATCTCCTTGAAATAGACAGTGGAGTAGGAGCGCTCAAACTGGGTGTTCTTTTCCAGTTTATCGAGGAAATTCACCCACTTCAACTCAATACTGCGGGCCTCTGGTGAAACAAACCTGTCCCTGCCACGAAAACCGACCTCGTAATCAAGGTGATATCCCTCGCGAGACAGCGTATATGTTTGCGTAATCGCTGTTCCATCTGCCCCTGCAGCTGTCATGGTCAGCTGATTCCCGCTGATTTGCGGCTGAAAAAAGAGGTCACTCGTCCTGATCTGGCCGCTGGGTACACGGTGTGAGGGGATCTGATAGTCAAAGATATTCTTGTCGTCTTCAAGCAGGTACAGCGGCTCTTTTTTCTCCTTGTAGGACTCATTTTCAACGATTTTGGAGTACTTCTTAAGCCATACTGAAGTGATCCGGGCACCTTTTGTCGTAAATGTGATTTTCACGTCGTCATTTTCGAGGACGACTTCTTCTTCAGTCCCCTGTGCGGCATTGGCAAATGGTCCGAATTGTTCTTTCAGGTAAGCAGTAGCCTGGCCGGTGTCCTGCACTATCGCAGGGATGTTTTCATCCGCTATGATATCCTCAACGCCTTCCCTCAGCGTTTCAGCAGTTTTCTCATTCAATGCATTCTTCTCAGCAAGTTCAATACTGTCCTGCCGGGCTTTCATCTCCTGCAACTCCGCTTCGGAAGGCGCATTCATGACGGTCCAGATATAGAAAAGGACGAATATGAGTAGGATACCAATGATCTGTTTCCTGTCCATGCATAACTTTTTTCAACTGAAGGGAACCTGCCTCATGACAGGTTGCTCAGTGACCTTGTAGAAAAACTCCGCAAAGGTACGATTTTGTTCTCTCAAACAGAACATTCACCCATAAAGGTCAAGTGTTTCGATCAACCGCCATGATTGGTATACAAAATCCCCTCAAGCCCGGTTATGCGGGTCAGCGTTTGACAAAACGCTCCCTGTGGATGGTCCCCTGGATGTCAAGCTGAAGGAAATACATTCCGGGTGGCAGATTTTCGGTTTCGAGCGTAATTTCTGCACGTGATGGGTCAAGGATGAATTGCCGGCCCATACATTCAATCCCTTGCTGGTTGTAGATCCTGAAAGAGGCCGGCCTGACAACATCACCCTCATCGCGAACTTGAAGTATGGCCCGGTCCACTACCGGGTTCGGATAAAGTTTGACCATTCCCGGACCATTGCCCGGGATGAAGATCAGGTTGGAATACCGGACATCCTGCATTTCATCAATTCCCGCAAGCCTGTAATAGTTGGATGTTCCGGCCTTGTAGAGGTGGTCAAAAAGGCCTTCATGGACACCTTCGAGATCGATCCTGTGCAATGTGCGGAGGTCGGACAATTCGGTTCCTCCTTCCAGCCACACTCGTTCAAGTGACTCCGGCTCTGTAATTTCCCAATGGATCCTGTTGAATCCATCCTTGACTTTCTTTCCTTCAATGGTGAACGACTCATAGGCAAGGACTTCATCACCGTCCACCTCGATCTGGTCCAGGTACAGGTGATTGCCAAAGTCATTGGTATTGACAAACCGGATCAGGATGGTTTCGCCCAGGAATGGTGTCAGGTCGATCGTTTCCCTGCGCCAGTCTGCAGGTGCCTGTGGCATCCAGTGTTCCAGGATAATCCCGTCCACGGTGGCCAGTTCGCTCCCGGATTTGATGTACACGGACTGAAAACTCTCACCGCAGTCTTCGGAGATAAGCACCTCGAGCTGGTCTTCATAGTTGATCCCGTGGTAGGCATAGGCGACATCAAATGAAAGAAAGGCAAATGTCTGTCCGTTGAGTGTGACAGGAGGCAGCGTCACGGCATCTGTTTCCCCTCGCTGATAATTGTGGTAGTTGTCTATGCTCAGGCAATAATCCTGCGTTTGTGCACCGATCCTTGTTTCGTACCAGGTATGATCATTTTCCGGGTTTTCCAGGTGATACTGGAATTTTTGCGGCCGGTTGAAATGATATTCTACCGGCATTTCAAGTGGACTGAACAACTGCACGGCATTGTGTTCCCTTACGGAATATGTAGCATTTCCATCATCGATGAACATGGTGACATGGTAATCGGCCGGTTCTGTATATACATGGGTAAATGAATGGCCGGTGTAATCGATTAGGTCATCACCGTCGACATCCCATGAAATGGATGCAGGAATGATATCCCCCGAATAGGTGCCGTTGGCAGTGATCGCATCTGCGCACATTCCTTCATCAGATGTGATAGACATTTGTGTGGGGATTGCGTCACAGTGCAGGTATCCCCTCAGGTACCTGAACACATAATCGATCCGTTCAAGTTGCCCGGTAGAAAAATCATTCCTGCACTGGGAAGGTGCGTAACACATCAGGTTGGATGGGTCCGGCATGTAAGGATCACCATTGGGATCTGTTGCATTTCCCGTGTAGTTGCAATTGTTGTCAACCACTTCCTTCAGATTGGGATCCGCGGGTGTGTCACATACATCGTCACCGGCAACCGTACAGTTCGCCCCGTTGGCCAATTCATTGGTCGGGTTTGAATTGGAAATGCCGTGTGTATGGTAAAGCCCGAAAAAATGCCCCAGTTCATGGTTGAGCGTACTGCCATCCAGCAGGCAATCCTTGTCCATGAAGATCATGTCACTGCTGCCCGGGAACTTTGCATAGCCGCACAAGGATGTGCCGTCAAATGCTGTCAGGCTGTTGAAAATGTAGAGGTTGATCAATTCGGGCAGATAATACTGGCTGCGCAGGGAAGATTCCTCGTAGAGGGTGAAATCCACAAACTCTGCGCTGATAATCGTCTCTGGAGCCTGGCATTGGTAAAAAGCCAGGTGTGCCGGTTCAAATACGGCATTCGCTTCATGGACCAGCATTTGGATGATCTGACCCGTGATGCTTTCAGTGTCCAGGGAATCGGTCATCCACCAGACTTTCAGGGGCACCGTGGTGACTGACCTCTTTCCACCTGTTCGTTCCTTCCGCCCGGTTTCGATCGCAGCCTGGATCAGGTCCATGGATTTTCCATCCGGAACGGATCCGCATTCTGACACAAGTTGTTTTTGTGAAAAGGTGAATGGTCCTGTCAAAAGGGCAAGAATCAGCATGAGTGAGCGCATGAAATCAATGTCTTTTCGGATTGAGAAATGGAAGAACTTTCTGTATTTCACAAACACCAAATATTATACCAATTTATAATATGTTCGTGTTTTGATTCCGACAACAGACTTCGGTATGGGATCTGTTGCCTGAGGCCAATGACCGGGTACTGGCATTGCAGGATTCGGTTGTCCCGCATGGGTTCTTGTGGGACGGGTTTGCTTCCTCTATGATCAGGTTGCAGTCTTCCGTTGCCGATTAAAGGGGATAATGGACCTGGCAACTGGGTTCGGTCCGGGGTATTTCAGCGATTTGGCATTCATCTTGGTGTTCTAATTTTGAAAAAAGATTTGGAAAAAATGATTTTCCAGATATCTTTACCCGTGTAAATTGAAATGAAATGATTTCTCAACATAACAATTGGTGGTGGTGTTTGAAGATTTCGGGAAGCCGGGATAACTGACAGCACCATTTTATGAAATTGATAAAAGCGGCTTGTCATCTCGGCAAGCCGCTTTTCTTTTTGAATCAGAAATGAAATGAGAAAATACCAGGTACATACCATTGTGAAGCAGACCCTGGCCGATGATCTGACTCCCGTGGCAATATACCAGACGCTGCGGGACCATTTCGCCGTGACGGGCATCATGGAGAGTAACGACATGCGCAGCGTGGAAAATTGTTATTCATTCATCATTGCTGAACCATTGGCCGGATGCCAGCTGAAGGGTTCGCATTTCGTGATTGATCTGCCGGACGGGGATCAGCAATCGGTGTCCGTGGAGAAACCGTCAGACCTGTATGCCAGGTTTGGAGAATTCCTGGGTTCTTTTGAACAACAGCCTTCCGCAGTGAATCGCAATTTCCACGGCTTGTTCGGGTATGCCAATTTTGAATCCTGCAGGTTTTTTGATGCGTTCCGGTTTGACCGGAAGCATGGTGATGGGGAACAGCATCCAGAACTTCGCTTTGACTTGTACCGCTATGTGCTTGCATTCAATCATCTCACGGACCAGCTGTTTATCTGTTGCAATTTTATCGATGGAGAAGATGAGCCAGGTATTGAATCCATGTTTGGAAGGCTTCAGAGCCTGATCCAGTCGCGCCGTGTGCCCAAATATCCATTCCGGAAGAAGGGAAAGGAATCGGTGGATTGTTCTGAGGAAGCATATATGGCCATGGTGGATGCCGGGCGAAGGCATTGCTTGCGCGGTGATGTGTTTCAGATCGTATTATCAAGGCAATTCATTCAGCCCTATGAAGGAGATGATTTTAAGGTGTACCGCGCGCTCCGTTCCATCAATCCGTCTCCTTATCTCTTTTACCTCAATTACGAAAGGTTCAATTTGTTTGGCTCGTCGCCGGAATCACAATTGATCATTCACGACAGGAAGGCCACGATCCATCCGATCGCAGGAACGTACAAGCGAACAGGCCGCGATTTGGAGGATGCAGCCCTTGCACAAAAACTGCTGGACGACCCGAAAGAGAATGCGGAGCATGTAATGCTTGTTGACCTGGCGAGGAATGACCTTGGCAGAAAAGCAAACCATGTGGAGGTCAGTTCACTGAAGGAAGTAAAGTATTACAGCCATGTGATCCACCTGGTTTCACAGGTCGATGGCCGGCTGCCGGATACGTATAATCCACTCGAGGTCTTCGGGGCGACCTTCCCGGCAGGCACGCTCTCGGGTGCGCCGAAAATCAGGGCTGTTGAGCTGATCAACAAATACGAAAAAACACAACGGGGCACGTATGGTGGTGCCGTTGGGTTCATTGGCTTCAATGGCGATGTGAACACAGCGATCATCATCCGGAGTTTCCACAGCCAGCAGTACCAGCTCTCCTACCGCGCGGGCGCGGGAATCGTGATCGACAGTGTGCCTGAAAATGAGCTTGCCGAGGTGGACAACAAGATCGCAGCTCTCCGAAGGGCGATCGAAATCGCCGAAACCCTTTAAAATCCGGAATATGAAAATTGCACTCATCGACAATTACGATTCGTTTACATACAACCTCAAGCAATACCTGGAGGAAATCGCCCATGTGGACATTGATGTCCTGCGCAATGACGAAAAGCGTGTTGCAGATCTCGGGATATATGACAGGTTCGTGATCTCACCCGGGCCGGGCATACCCGCTCAGGCAGGTA
>JARQTN010000207.1:1658-3238 GCA_029976695.1 Lewinellaceae bacterium | reverse complement strand
GAAAGGGAGGATTATAAGTTTTAGTAAATACTCAATTAAACCGGATCCGCACCAGGTTCAGCCTATTGTTCCGCTCGCTCGGGACGATACACTCATCGTAGGCAATCTGTACGCCGTCGCGGAAGCGCAGTTTCAGGCGCTGGTAATCCGTGGAAAAGACGGAGTTTCGCTCGCTTTTGCCATTGCCCTTCAGGACATATTCGCTGACTGTATTCTCCTGGCGGATCTCGTCGTTGAACATCAGCCGCAAGTCATATTGCGTCTTGAACAGGAAATAGGAAGAATAGGCAGCATCATCGTCCTGGGAGTACTGGCGCTTTTTCAACACGGTATTCCAGTGAGGCTCGCCATCCGGGTGGATGGAATACACCAGCAGGTCCTCGTAATAGTAATCTACCCAGCCCGACCGCATGAAATCCCGCCTGATGGGTACATTCGGTGCCCGGGAAAATTCCTTGTTCATCTCCGCGATCACGATGGCGCCGCCATCCTGGCGCAGGATGATGTCCTGGATCGTGAAATTTGTCAATCCCCTGTTCCTGGATGTGCGTTTGCCATAGACATCCTCGAGCAATTCCCCGGAGAACGGGATATAATGCATCTTTTGCACTTTTTCGGTCCAGTTGACCCGGGCGAAGTAGATGCCGTTCGCACGGGTCAGGTTACGGTCGGCATACATCCCGCTGATCACCAGGTGGCTGTTCAGGTTGTCAAATTCCGCGAAAATATCGATCGCCGTATTTTCTTCCAGGTCGACCTCCTTGGTGTACAGGTTGCCCGTTGCCCGGTTGATGTGGTGGATCTGAAAGTAATTTTTTTTCAGCAGGCGGTTGTTTTCCAGCACGAGGAACATGTCCCCGGCATTCGAAACCACCATGCGACGGAAGTCACGCCTCAGGTAGGTGTTCCTGAACTGGAGCTGTTTGTCCCAGATGACGGTATCCTGCACGAGGTCAAAGCAGAACACATCCATCTCCGCATCCTTGTCGCCCCGGAAGAGGAGGACTTTTGAACGGTCTTCAGAACGGGAGAACAGGATCCTCGGGTTGAAGTACTGGTTCTGGTACACCACGATGGTAGAAGTGTCCACGACATTGATGTCCCCGTCAAACCGCTTGTGCTTGATGACGTAGTCGCCTTTCATCCGGTAGCCGTAGAAGACATTGAATACATTCTCGGCGGGGAGTACCCCGATGACATCGACCCGGTTTTTCTCAAACTGGATCTCGCGCTCCCATTTCATGGTCAGGTTTTCGCCAAACGCCTGGACCATCACGTTGTTGCCCTGGTCGCGGAAAAGGATGATGTTGCCGTCCATCTTCCCCAGGATATCATACGAATAGTCATTCTTCAGGTAGATCTCTTCCGATACCGTGACATTCTGTGCCCCGGCAAATGGCACCGAAAGGAACAGGAAAAAAGGCAAAAGATATGTGAGAAAATACTTCATTTTATCTATATAACGCATCAACCTGCGATAGGATGATAGAATATGAAATTTAATAAAAATTGACCGTTATTTGTTCCCCGGGGAGATGTTTCGGGTTTCGGGTTGCGAGTTACGGGTTGTATGGCGCGGG
>JARQTN010000207.1:0-1558 GCA_029976695.1 Lewinellaceae bacterium | reverse complement strand
GGCTATGACACAGAGTGGCACAAAGGAGACGCAGAGTTTCTCAGAGGATTACTCCGCGAGCCTCTGTGTCTCCTCCGTGGTCCTCTGTGGTATCGCTTCATACTACAGGATAAATCGTGAACAATAAAATCAAAGCATGGATAAAGGAGCAATCATAGAATGTGTACCCAATTTTAGTGAAGGGCGCGATATGTCGGTGATCCGGCAGATCACGGACATGGTCGAAACGGTAGAGGGCGTTAAATTGCTTGACGTGGACCCGGGAAAGGCGACAAACCGGACAGTGGTCACTTTCGTCGGCCAGCCGGATGCGGTCATTGAGGCGGCTTTCCTGGCCATTAAAAAAGCGGGCGAGGTGATCGACATGCGCAACCACTCGGGTGAACATCCCCGGATGGGCGCCACAGATGTGTGCCCGCTCATCCCAATCTCAGGCACTACCATGGAGGAAACTGCGGAGTATGCGCACAAACTGGCCAAACGGGTTGGGGAAGAGCTCGCCATCCCGGTGTACATGTATGAATCTGCCGCGACTAAACCCGACAGGAAAAACCTGGCTACGGTCCGTTCCGGCGAGTACGAAGGCTTTGAAAAGAAAATCCGGGACCCGCACTGGAAGCCGGATTATGGCCCGGCGAAATTCAATGCCCGGTCAGGGGCAACGGCCATCGGCGCCCGTGATTTCCTGATCGCTTACAATGTCAACCTGAATACGACATCCACCCGCAGGGCGAACAGCGTGGCTTTCGACGTGCGCGAACAGGGACGTGTGAAAAGGGAAGGCAATCCCATCACAGGCAAGATCGTGCGCGATGAGCAGGGAGAAGCGGTCCGCATTCCAGGCAAGTGCAAGGCCGTCAAGGCCATTGGCTGGTACATCGAAGAGTACGGCATTGCCCAGATCTCGATGAACCTGACCGATATCCGGCAAACCCCACTGCACATGGCATTCGAGGCCTGCCGGGAAAGTGCGACAAGCAGGGGCATGCGGGTGACAGGCTCCGAGCTGGTCGGGCTGGTCCCGCTGCAGGTCATGCTGAATGCCGGGAGGTATTTCCTCGAAAAGCAGCAGCGCTCAGCCGGCATCCCGGAGCGGGAGATCATCAAGATCGCGGTAAAGAGCCTGGGACTTGACGAACTTTCGCCTTTCGACCCCGACAAGAAGATCATCGAATACCGGATGGCTGACCCGGGGGCACAGCCCCTGATCCATATGGACCTGCAGCAGTTTGCCAATGAAACGGCATCAGAAAGCGTCGCACCCGGTGGGGGCAGCGTGTCCGCCTATGTCGGTGCACTGGGCGTTTCCCTGGGTACCATGGTCGCGAACCTGTCTTCACACAAACGGGGCTGGGATGACCGCTGGGATCACTTCGCAAACTGGGCCGAAAATGGCGAGCAGATCAAGCAGAAGCTGATGCGCCTGGTAGATGCGGATACCGATGCGTTCAACAGGATCATCGAGGCATTCAGGATGCCAAAGAACACGGAAGAGGAAAAGCTGGCCCGGAAGCAGGCGATCCAGGAGGCGACGAAAGGGGCGATCGAAGTGCCGCTC
>JARQTN010000206.1 GCA_029976695.1 Lewinellaceae bacterium | reverse complement strand
AGTGGCATTCGCATGTGGACGGTGAAGTCGCCTGGTCAATTGGCAGGCTGTATTGTAATTCATATGACGAGGACGGGAACATCACAAAGAGGGGTGCGGACAAAAGCACAGAATACACGTACATGTTCACAAAGGATGAAGGCGGCAGCTGGAAACTCCAGATGGTGTTGTATCACGAATGAAAAGGAAAATCACATATCGATTTCTTTTTGTTTTATCTATCGCTATTTTTCACTTGACGTCCGGCGCCTTAAGGGCCCAGGCGCCTGTCTCCACCGACTCACTAGTTCACCAGTTTCATGATGCCTGGAATGCCGAGGATATCGGGCGCATGGTATCCCTTCTCGATCCGGATGCGTTCTTCAAATCACCCTTCCAGCTCAGGTATTCGCGGGACACCATGGAAGCAACCGTGCTGATCACGAACCCACCGATTTTCAAGGTCGTGGAGTCGACTGAAACGTACAGCAATGTGCACGGAAATGTCGCCTGGTCGATCGGGAAAATGGTCTGCGACTGGTACAATGAAAACGGGACAAAAAAGGAAGAGCAATGGTACAATGATTACGTGTATATGTTTGTGGAGCGGCAAGGTGAATGGAAATTGCAGATGCTCTTCTTTCATGAATGAATGGTAAACCCAAAATAGCTTTCCCTGTAGATGAGGGAGGGTTCTCAGGTTCCCTTGCATCATGGCATGACATGACCTGACATGAACCTGTTGCACGAATATCATGTGAATTTTGGGTGGCCATGAAGCCAATTGAGGAAATTCGCAGAATAGAGTTGTATTTTGTACTTGCACTTGCAGTTGCGTATATTTTTCCATGTTCGCATAAAACAATCTCATGGAATGGATTGAAAAAGCACTCTGGCCGTCGGTTGTCCTCCTTCTCCAGATCATCCTGATCCTGGCTAATATGTGGGTCTTCAAGAAACTGAAGACTGTGCATTCCGAAGGAAATGTCGTCAAAAATTCAATCAACATCTTTGTGGTCCTGGTTGGCACCCTGGCATTCATCCTGACCCTGCCGATCGAAAATGCCCTGAAGGGCCAGATCGTCACCTTTTTGGGCATCCTCGTGAGTGCCGGCATTGCCCTGAGTTCAACCACGCTTTTGGGGAACCTGTTTGCCGGCATCATGAACCAGTCGATGAACCGCTTCCGAAACGGGGACCTGATCAAGATGGGCGAGATCCGGGGGCGAGTCGTCCGGACGGGCAGTTTTCACGCGGAGATCCAGCTGGAAGACAGCAATTTCATGACGATCCCGAATATCTATATCGCAAACCATCCCGTCAAACTGATCCGGAAATCCAATACGGTGATCTCCACGACCGTTTCATTGGGCTATGACGTTCCAAGGCATACGATTGTGGATGCACTTAAAGAGGCGGCCCTGGTGACCGGGCTGACAGACCCCTATGTCTATATCACGCAACTTGGGGATTTTTCCGTTTCGTACAAGATCCATGGCTTCCTGAATGACAGTTCCAAGTTTTTCAGTACGGCTTCACAGCTGAATGCCCATGTCATGGACAAGCTCCATGAACAGCAGATCGAAATCGTCTCCCCGACCTTTATGAACCAGCGTCGAGCTGATGAAACCATTTTCATCCCAAAACGGAAACCCGTTGAAAAACCGGGTGATGTGACTGAAAGTCCTGAAGAGCTCATTTTCGATGAAGCGATCAAGTCCGAAAAAATCGAGAAGAAAAAGGATTTTCTGATCAGAGTGGATGAGCATATCCAGAAAATGAAGGAACAGCTCAAGGAGACTGAGGATGAGGCAAAGGTAGCTGATCTGAAAAAACGGATTGAACACAACGAACAGCTCAAAGCCAAGATTGAAGAAAGCATCAAGGAGCACAAGGAAGAGAACAACGGACCAGCTTAACCGGATTTACCAATCATCCTTTTGCAAATGAATTGACGTTGTGCGCCCGGACAGCCAGCAATTTTTTTTTCTTCGCTTGGAGTTGACCATTTGGATACCGCCAGAACTTCCGCACCGATCAAATGCATGCCCTCATTTGTAGGATATAGGATAAGTGTATTCGGAATAAAAACATCAAATGAACAGTTTTCTTGAACGCTGGGGTGAGGCAGCATATACAAGCGCAGGGTTTTTCTGGATGGCCTTGTGGGCCTTCGCGCTCGGCTACCTGATCAGCAGCATGATCCAGGTATTCGTAACGGAAAAGAGAATGAAAAAACTTATGGGCCGCAGTAAGTCAAAGGGCATTTTACTGGGCACCCTGTTTGGCTTTATCAGCAGTTCGTGCAGCTTTTCAGCTTTGGCGACGACAAAATCCCTGTTTAAAAAGGGAGCAAGTTTCATTTCTTCAATTGCCTTCCTGCTGGCATCCACGAACCTGGTCATCGAGTTAGGGATCATCATTGCCATTTTCCTTGGATGGCAGTTTGTTGTCGGTGAATATGTCGGCGGGATCCTCCTGATCCTCTGCTCGTGGCTTTTGGTCCGGATCATCAAGCCAGCAAAACTGGTTCAGCAGGCACGAAAACACCTGGATGATGCTGAAAAAAGCATGGAGAAGGAAGAGGAACAAGGCAATTCTAAAATGCTGGAGAAAGCCAAATCGGAGAAGAATTGGGCCAAGGTGGCAAAGCAGTACGGAATGGAATGGAAGATGGTTTGGAAAGATGTCACCATTGGCTTTACCATTGCCGGAATCGTTGCCGTGATGATCCCTGATGAATTCTTTCAGACCTTGTTTATCAATACCGGTGAAGGGCAAACCTCCTTTTCATTTATTGAGATCCTTGAACACACACTGGTTGGTCCGATCGCCGCCTTTATCACGTTTATTGGTTCGATGGGGAACATCCCCCTCGCGGCCCTCCTTTTTGGGAAGGGTGTCAGCTTCGCCGGTGTCATGGCGTTCATTTTCAGCGACCTGGTCGTATTCCCCGTACTCCGGATCAATGCAAAATATTATGGCTGGAAGATGTCATTTTTTATCCTGGCACTCTTGCTCGCCGCCCTTGTGATTTCATCCATCACCATGCATTATGCCTTTGATCTGATGCAGCTGCTGCCGGATCCGTCACAGGCAGAGATCAGGGATATGCAGTTTTTCAAAGTCGATTATACCCTGTATTTCAATATTGCCTTCCTGCTCATTTCCGGGTTTATGGCCTGGCTCGGTTATGTGAAATACAAACGCATGCACTATATGAAAGAAATGGCAGATAAGGGTAAAGTCCTGGAGAAAGT
>JARQTN010000205.1 GCA_029976695.1 Lewinellaceae bacterium | reverse complement strand
TGGGCGGATTTCGCCGACCTGAATGAAAATGGCCGCTATGAACCTGGCCAGGGTGAATATCCACACGTTATCCTGGAAGGCAATGCCCGGATCCCGGACCAGGTCCTGTGGCTGGTATTCAATGATTTAGGTGGGGAACATAATAATACAAACGGGAATCCGCTCGGGGTCGAGGTCCAGCTGACAGCTTTCGCCTTCTTCTGCGGAGAGAACGAGCTGATGAACCACACCCTGTTCAACAGCTACAAGGTGATCAACCAGGGTGCACAATCATATGAAAATGTATACATGGGCCACTGGATGGACCCGGACCTGGGGTGCTTTTCGGATGACTATTTTGGCAATGATCCGGCACGCAATACGGTGTATGTGTACAACCAGGATGCGGTTGACGGACAGTTCGGAGACCTGTGCCCTCTGGATATCCTGACATACGGGCAGAATCCGCCGGTTCAGGCAGTAACTTTCCTCAACCATCCGCTGGCCTATTCGGTCTATTACCTGAATGGGGCGGTCTTCAACAACCCGGCGATGGTGGATCCTGAAACGCCGCAGGAATATTACAACTACCTGACGGGCAGGTGGCGGGACGGGACGCCATTTACCCAAGGCGGGACCGGATACAACCCGGTAAGCACTGATCAAGTTTCCATTTCCTTCCCGGATCATCCTGCTCATCCTGCGGGATGGTCGATGTACACGGAAGATTTGCCGAATTCCGACTGGCGTGTGGTCTCAAGTGTACAAATCGACTCCTTGTTTCCCGGAAAGCAGGAAAGACTGGAAATCGCCTATTCGTTCCACCGGGACCAGGACTCAAATCATGTGCAGACGGTAAACCTGATGGCTGCTCAGGTCGATCAGATGCTTTCAGATATCGGGGCTGGAGACCTCCTGTGCAGCCAGGTTTCGCAGTATTGCCAGGATGACTGTGTCTGGCCCGGTGACCTCAATACGGACGGAATCGTGGACCAGTTTGACCTGCTCAGCCTGGGTGTTGCCCTGGATGCTTCAGGTCCCATGCGAAACGGCCTGGCCAACTGGCAGGGGCACTTTGCGGAACCTTTTGAGGCGGATTTTCCCGACGGGATCAATTTCAAGCATGCGGATGCAAACGGGGACGGAACTGTCGATACCGATGACAGGATCCTGATCGAGCGGCATTTTCTTTACCGGCATGATGGGTATATGCCAGAGTCAAACTTCCCTTTGGGTGACGAGATCCGGATCAGACTCCAGAATAATGGGGCAATGCTGGGAACTCATTCAAATTTCTTTCTTGATATCCGGGCCAACCTGGCCCTGGAAGGTATCGCAGGGCTTGCCTTTACTCTCCAATATGACACGGCAATCTTCGGGTCGGTCCAGCTATCTGTGCAAAACCCGTTTGCCGAGGAAAATGCCTTTTCCCTTGAAAACAATGGAATGGACGGGCACTACGCATTCATGCTGGATAACCACATCACCGGGCAGATCCCGGCAGATCAGCGGATCGCTTTCGGGTTGCTCCAGGTGAAACCGGGCATCGATGCCGGGGATTTGCCGGATTCAACGGTCATCCACCTGGAAAACCTCCTGGCCATTGACGAGCTGGGCAACCCGGTTGATATCGGCTACCTTCCGCTTGTGCTATACAAGGAAGTAACATCTTCATTATCCAGTGATCAGGCAGGGGAGGAAGAGCTCTATGCATTTCCAAACCCGACGACCGGCATGATCCATCTTCGCCTCCCGCAAACAGGTGAAATCCGTGTTTCCCTCTTCGACCTGCATGGAAGGGAATTACGTGCAGAGATTATAAGTGGAAATGAACTACCGGCTATGGATCTCTCGCGATATGGAGAAGGTTTTTATTTACTCCAGTTGAGGACCGCTGAAAAGGTCTATACTGAGCGCTTGTTATTGGCGAAATGACGGAGGGCTTTGACCCTGATCCCGTCCAGTTCCTCCGCTGAAAGTACACCTGCCTGGTAAAGGTTGAGGTATTCCTGGCTGACCGTCTGGTCAAAGACGGCCAGGTCGTCGGAATTGATGGTCACGATCACACCGGCATCCAAAATGCGCTTGATTGGATGTGCTTCCATGGAATGCACGCGATCAAGCACAACATTGCTGGTCGGGCAGATATGGAGCGGGATCGCTTCATTCCGGAGATAGCGCAATAATTCCGGGTCTTCAGCGGCCGCAATGCCATGCTGTACTGCATCCAGCCCAAGGACTTTAATGGTCTCGAACATATCTTTCGCCGAACCGTATTCGCCGGTATGCGCCTTGAGCTTTAAGCCATGTGCCCTCGCTGCCTTGAAGATATCCTTGATCCGGTCAAGGTTGCCATTGGACTCATTCCCATACAGGTCGATCGACCTGAAGACCCCGGACTCGATCATCGGCATCGCCCAAAAGGCGAGGTTTTCGATCGTATCCTCGCGGTTCAAACCCAGCTCGGGCCTGAAATCGATCTTGTCCCTGAAGTGGCTGACCAGGTAACTCATATACGCCAGGAATGCATCCTGGTCCTCCCACAGTTTGGAGAATTTACCGTCGATACTCATTTCCAGGGCCACCACCCCGTCATCGATCGCCATCTCGATGGCGTGGAACAGGATATGTTCCATCTCGGCACGCGTATCCGTGAGCGGGTGGATATACGTCTGGATATACCGCATGAAGTCCTCGAAAGTGCGGAATTTCTCCGGAGGTGCGGGGATCCGGGTACCGGTGATCCTGGAGATCTCGTACGCATGGAAGGCCAGGTTGCCGTGGGAGTGGAGTTCTGTTTTCGGGATGGAGCGTAACGTCACGATATCTGCCTGTTCCAGGGCTGTGATGAATTGCCTGGACTGTTGTCTTTCAACGGGTTTTATATGATCCTTGCCTGCCATGGATGTTTATGGGGGCCAGCTGGCTGGCCTGTTTTGAGCGCGTGAAAAGATAGTCATTTAAACGCAAGGATGCTGCCGAAAATTCAATTTTCAGCCCAAAGGGTCAATGAGTGGCATGACTATTGAATCAATCTAAAAAAACGGGTATATTTGCGCATTCAATTAGGAATTACAAGAGAGGAATTAGGAGTTAGTTGGGTTTCACGTAGTTCAATTCCTAAGTCCTAATTTGAAACTTGACATTGAGATAGTCCCGACGATCCACTGCGTTCCTGTCGGGACAAATTCGACAGCCCAGGGCAGAGCCCTGGTGTCTCATTTGGTCGGGTGGCCGAGTGGTTAGGCAGAGGTCTGCAAAACCTTGTACGGCGGTTCGAATCCGCTCCCGACCTC
>JARQTN010000204.1 GCA_029976695.1 Lewinellaceae bacterium | reverse complement strand
GATTGCATTGGCACGCCTTTGCCCTACAAACCCGGCCATGTCCTCTCCAAACCTGGAGACCTGGGCATGCCACAGGAACACCACCCGGCATTTTACGGGTGCTTCGACTGGCATTCTGCCGTACACGGCCACTGGTCCCTTATCTACCTGATGAAGCTTTTCCCGGAACTTGAAAAAGCCAGAGAGGCGCGCCAGAAACTCGATGCCAACCTGACAAAAGAGAACATCGAAAAGGAAGTGGCATATTTTTCCATGAACCGGTACACGACTTCCTTTGAGCGAACCTATGGCTGGGCCTGGTTGCTGAAATTGCAGGAGGAATTATACACCTGGGAAGATCTGGACGCAAAACGATGGTACGAAAACCTCAAACCCCTTGCATCATTTATATCGAATGCCTACATCGAATACCTTCCGAAACTAGTCTACCCGATCCGTGTCGGTGAACATAGCAATAGCGCTTTCGGACTCAGTTTTGCATATGACTATGCTGTAACTGTCGGGGATACCGCATTACAAAAAATCATCAAGGAAAGTGCACTCCGCTTTTACAGGGACGATGCTGGTTGCCCGATCACCTGGGAGCCCAGCGGCTATGATTTCCTTTCCCCCTGCTTCCAGGAGATGGACATCATGCGGAAAGTATTGCCGGATGCAGAATTCGACACATGGTTATCCGCATTCCTCCCGGACCTCCATGAGCAAACACTCACCCTTGAGCCTGGCAAGATCATCGACCGGTCAGACGGAAAACTGGTCCACCTGGACGGGCTGAATTTTTCACGGGCATGGTGCCTTTACCCACTCGCTGGAAATGAAAACGCATGGTCCCTTGCCGACCACCATCTTGCCTATTCACTGGACAAGATCACGGACGGGGACTATGCCGGGCAGCACTGGCTGGCTTCGTTTGCGCTTTACGCTTTTCAGCAGGAAAAAAAACACCACCAGTAGAAAAGGGCAATGTACCATTCCAGATACTGATTATCCGGGAATCCCCTCCCCAAACATGATCCGGTGTCCATCAACCGTACGGATCGCAAATTCCCGCTGCCCCCATGGCTTGTCGGCCACCGTGGAGAGGATTTCGACACCTTTTTCATTGAACTCATGGTACAGGAGGTCAATCCCTTTCACATCGATGTAGGCAAAATAGGAGTGGTTCCGGGTCTCGAAAGCAGACCGGTCATCTGCACATTCCCCGAGCATGATACTGAAAGCACCCCGCCTCAGTGCATGCCAGCCGCCATCGGTCCAGGTGGTTTCAAATCCCAGCTTATCCCTGTAAAAGGCAACGGATTGTTCAAGATCCTGAACGGCAAGCACACAGGTTGTCCCCAGGAGATTCGGGCCGGATCTTTCCATAAAGCAATTGTATTTTCACGATCATGACATGCGTATGACCGTGAAAATACAAATGGCTTCCAGATAACCGGAGTTTCCTTGCGCTTTGTTAAGGCATCAGATGAACTTCGGATAATCAGGCTCGTACATGAGTTTCCTGATCTCCTTGTGGATATTGGTCAACAAATTGCCCGGCACATCGCCATCTTCCACGGCGATCTGTGTGACGGCAGCTGCGATGTTGATGCTCACCTCCCTGATCCGCTTGAATGAAGGATAGATCGTCCCCCTGTCAAGTTCTTCATCGAGTACAGCATCGGCAACAACCTTGGCTGCTTCAAGGAACATTCTGCTTGAAACGATTTTCGCTTTCGAATAGACAAGACCAAGACCGACGCCCGGAAAGATATATACATTGTTCCCCTGGCCCGGCACCAGCTTTTTCCCTTTGTATTTAAACGCCGGGAACGGGCTGCCACTCGCGAAGATTGCTTTCCCCTTGCTCCAGGTATATGCTTCTTCGGCCGAACATTCAGATTTTGATGTCGGATTCGAAAGGGCGAAAATGATCGGCTGATCATTGATCACGGACATCAGTTCAACCACCTCCTTGGTGAATTTTTTCGGTTGCCCGCTGACACCAATGATCGCGGTCGGCTGCAATTCCTTAACAACATCGATAAAGTTCTTGACAAATCCGTGCTCATGGGCATAGGGCAGTTTGTGATCCGCAAGGTCTTTCCGCTCAGCACATACAAGACCCTTCGAGTCCACAAACCAGTTCCTTTTCATGGCTTCCTGGCGCGACATGCCTTCTTCCACCATAGCATCCACGATCAGGTCCCCGATCCCGATACCAGCTTCTCCGGCGCCGAGGAACAGGAATTTCTGGTCTGTGATCTTTGATTTCTTTTTCTTCATTGCCCCGTAGATGCCGGCCAATGCCACGCTGGCTGTCCCCTGAATGTCATCATCAAAGAGGCGAGAACTTTCTTTATACCGGTGCAGCAGGGTAAATGCATTTTCCGTGGCAAAGTCCTCAAGCTGGATCACAGCGTCCGGGAAGACTTCTTCTACCGCCGCGATGAACTCATCCATGAGTTCGATATACTCTTTCCCGCGAACGCGCGTATGCAGGTTACCCAGGTAAAGCGGATCCTGCAGGAGGGTTTCATTATTTGTGCCCACATCAATGGTGATCGGGAGGCACAGTGTCGGATCAATGCCGGCACAAGCCGTGTACAATGCCAGTTTGCCAACCGGGATGCCCATCCCGGAGACACCGAGATCACCAAGTCCGAGAATTCTTTCGCCATCCGTCACTACAATGACACGCGCATCCTTATGGGGCCAGTTCATTAGCACCTCCCTGATCTTTCCTTTGTCCTGTATTGAAATATAAAGCCCCCGGGACCTTTGGTAGATATGCCCGAACAGCTGGCAGGCCCTGCCGACTGTCGGCGTGTAGATGATCGGCATTGCTTCCTCGAGGTGTTCACGCACCACATAGTAAAACAGGTTCTCGTTCCTGTCCTGGAGCGCACTCAGGTACGTGTACTTGGAAAGGTCGGTTTCGCGTTTTCTGAGATTCTCAACGATGCGCCTGGCCTGCATTTCCTGGGTGATCACACGCGGCGGTAACAAGCCTTTCAATCCAAGCCTTTCCCTTTCTTCAAGGCTGAAAGCCGTCCCTTTATTCATGACAGGGTTGTGGATGAGTTTCACCCCCCGTTCACCGGGCACGACTACTTTTTTCTGTGTTTCCATTTTTGTGGATTTACGTTTTTTGCTTTGCTCTTTCGGCATGATTGTTTCACTCATGACACCTTATTTTAATGAGATAATCCAGTGTCCAGATGACAGTGCAATGTTAGGGATATTGGTCATTGAATGATATTGGCGGAGTCATCACATCGTATGATTTTGCTCAT
>JARQTN010000203.1 GCA_029976695.1 Lewinellaceae bacterium | reverse complement strand
GTCAATACGGACTGGTGGAATTACGGCGGGATCACCCGTGATGTCCTGCTGGTCGAAGTCCCGGCGGTATTTGTCCGGGATTATCTCATCCAGTTGGAGAAAGGAAGCCGGGATATGATTTCAGGTTTTGTGCAGCTTGAAGGGGCAGCAGCAGGGGAGGTGGTCACGCTTGAAATCCAGGAGCTGGGCATTTCCCGGGAGTTGGCCGTGAATGCCGGCGGCAGGGCTGAATTTCAATTTCGTGCGGGGGGGATCCAGCTTTGGTCCCCGGAAGTGCCCAAATTGTATGACGTAAGTTTCGCTGTTGGGCGCCACCTGTTGAAAGATGAGATCGGATTCAGGACAATTGAGAGCCGGAATGGCGAGATTCTGCTCAACGGGGAGCCCGTATTCCTGCGCGGCATTTGCATGCATGAGGAAAATACGATGCGCGGGGGGCGTGCCTATTCAGAGGCCGATGCGCTTGTCGCCCTGCAGTGGGCCGATGAGCTGAACTGCAATTTCATGCGCCTTGCCCATTACCCGCATAATGAGAAGATCGTCCGGATGGCTGACCGGAAAGGCATGTTGCTCTGGGAAGAGATCCCTGTTTACTGGACCATTGACTTTACCAATATGCAGACCTATGCAAAAGCTGTGCGTCAACTGGAGGAAGTCATCACCCGTGATAAAAACCGGGCGAGTGTGATCATTTGGTCCGTCGGCAACGAGACGCCAGTCGGGGATGCCCGGAATGCGTTCATGAAAAACCTGATCGGAGAAGCACGCCAGTTTGACAGGACCAGGCTGGTCAGCGCTGCCCTCCAGCACCGTGTCAACGATGACGGTGCACATGTCATTGCCGACCCCATGTCCTACGAGGTGGATGTGCTGGGGTTCAACCAGTACATTGGCTGGTATGGCGGAAATCCGAAAAACGTGCCTGATGTGAAGTGGTCCTTCGATCAGAACAAACCTGTGATCATTTCGGAATTCGGGGCTGGTGCGCTTGCAGGTTTCCATGCGGACAAGGAGACGCGCTGGACCGAAGAATATCAGGAATACCTGTACAGCCAGACCATTTTGATGATGAAAAATATGTCCGCACTGCGTGGTGTGACTCCCTGGATCCTTGCAGACTTCCGTTCACCGAAGCGCACATTGCCGAAAATCCAGGATGGCTGGAACCGGAAGGGGCTGATTTCAAATACGGGAGATAAGAAAAAGGCCTTTTATGTGATGCAGGAATGGTACAGCGAACTCAGTGCGCATCCGCCGGTGGGTCATTAGCTCTTTACTTATGAACTCCCTGTTTGGCAAGCGACTACATCAAAGGCTTATCCTTTTTCCTGGAATACGCGGACGTAGTCCACTTCCATTTTTTGGGGGAAAACCGTTGATTCATCCGGGTCCCCGTCATAATTTCCGCCAACAGCCACATTCATGAGCAGGTAAAACTCCCGCTGGAAAGGATTTGGTGCATTGCCCAGGTTCAGGTCTTCGAATTTTTCTTCGTTGAACTTCAGGTCATTGACATACCAGGAGATGCCGTTTTCATCCCATATGATGCTGAAGACATGAAATTCTTCACTGAATTTTTTGCTGAGGTAGGAAAAACACTGAGCCCCGGAATTCTGGTGGTTTCCATCGCCGTTTTGGTAATGCAGCGTACCACAAACGCGTGACGGATTTGAACCCCGCATTTCCATAATGTCCACTTCACCGCATTCGGGCCAGCCAATTTCATTCCGGTTTGCCCCCAACATCCAGAGTGCCGGCCAGATGCCTTTTCCCTCGGGCATCCGGGCGCGGATATCCACCCTTCCAAAGCGGAATTCAAACTTGTCCTGCGTATAGATCCGGGCTGAAGTATAATCATGGCCGGCATAATTCTCCTCCTTTGCTGTAATCGTCAGCAACCCTTTTCCCACCTCCAGGTTTGCCCGGCCATAGTATTGGAGTTCGTTGTTGAACCAGTTGCCGCTTTCTGCGACCTGCCATTTACTCTCGTAGAAGGCAATGTCAAACTCATCCTGCCAGATAAGTTCCATTCCATCGTATTCGGGTGGAGTCTGATACCCCGGGTATTCAGGAAATGGTTCGTCGTCGTTTAGTATGGTAATGGTAACGGATGTATCAGTTGGCAAAATATTTTTCCCATTGAAAAAATGCAGTTCAAAATATTCATCTTCTTCGCTCAGGATATTGCCGTAAAACTTGATCGGAATCAGGTGAATGGTATCAACTGTTCCGGGTCCAAAAGAAAGTTCTCCCCACACAGGTGCATAATCCCTTTCTGCCTGTGCAGTGCCATCCCGCGTTTCATACCCGATATGGACCAGATCATCACTACTTCCGGAAACCTGCACTGGGAACATGAAGACTTCCTGTGTATTCCCCTCAGGAAAAGAGGCATTAGCTACAACAAGCTTTGGTAGCGGGGTAGGGGCAGGCAAGGCCGGTTCCTTGTCCGCACAGCCGAAGAAGAAAAGGATGAAAAAAAACGGAAATAAAATCCGGATGCTCATTGATTGTACATATTCATCTTGATCTATTGAAAAGATACTCCTTTGCAGGATCAAATCAAAGCAGGCGGCTACTTTCATTTGCCTTATTCTGGACATCGGGTGGTGAATTTCCATGTGTTTTGGGATTTCTCTGTTATCCGATCGCATGCTGTCTACCTTGAACCCAGGAACATGTCTTACAGCTTGTAAATTCCACTGATTTGTACGCACAGCAACGCATTTTGTACGCACAGTAAAGCATTTGTTTTCCATGCAGCATACCTTATTTCAAAATAAAGAGTGAAAAAATGAACAGCAGAACAAAGTAACCTGCTGTTCCCTGCACTCTGTGGATATAAAAACAAATGTCATGAAAACGAAATCGCTCTTTTTTCTTATTCTCGTTTTATTTCTCAGCTTACAAATGTCGGCGCAAAGACCATTCATTACCACCTGGCAGACGACAACGGAAAACGAGAGTATCAAGATCCCCACTTTCCCCGGGGAAACCTACAATTACACCGTAGACTGGGGAGATGGAGCGGAGACTACAGGTCATACAGGGGATGCGGTCCATGCCTATGTTGATTCCGGTCAGTACCAGGTTTCGATAACCGGCCTTTTCCCCAGGATTTATTTCAACGAATCTGATACGGCCAATGCAGGAAAGATCCTTTCCATCGACCAGTGGGGGGACAACCCGTGGACCTCAATGGACCATGCTTTTGCCGGATGCGGGTTCCTTTCCGGCCAAGCAACCGATCTACCCGACCTGGGCAATGTGACGTGTATGAGCCATATGTTTGCC
>JARQTN010000202.1 GCA_029976695.1 Lewinellaceae bacterium | reverse complement strand
ACCCCGCCAATGGCCAAAGGCCTACAGCCAAAAGCCTCCTGCATATCATAATACCTTGCAATAAAGAAGCAGGATATTTCTTCCACCACCTGCTGAAAAGAAAATCGAAAGAAATATCCCCGGATCAGGAAGATATCTCCTAACCCCTGTCTTCCTTTCCAGCCGATATTGCCGGTAATAATGAACACCGGATTGACGGCCTGGCCACCCGGCACCGGGAAGATTGATGTCACTTTTAAAAAACTTAGAATCATGAAAAATCTCATTTCTCTATTCTTGCTGCTCACCATCTTCCTGTTCTGGGGTTGTGAAACGGATCCGATCATGGATCCTGTGGATGATGCAATCGTCACAAGGACGGTCGAGCGTCCCTTCAAAACGACCGGTTTTGCATACGTACAGCTAGAAGTCCCGGACGATATCATCTGCGATGAGGGACTGGATCCCCGGTATGCCCTGGGGCAGGGCAATGCGACCCACCTCGGACTGTATGATATCGTGATTACGGGCTGCGATGATATGACCAATGGGGTCAATATTGGCCAGGCTGTGCATACAGCAGCAAACGGGGATATCCTGTATATGGACTACGTCCTGGTGAAATCCCCAAATGAAGATGATCCTCCGTACATCAGCCGATCCGTTTTCTCCCCCTGGACGATCAACGGCGACATGAGTACCGGCAGGTTTGAGGGTGCCACGGGAACAGGGACCGGCGAGATCACCGTAAACTTCATGACCGGGTACATGGAATGGGAAGGCGAGGGGACCATTACGTACTGAGCCAGGTTAATGAGCATCCTTTAATAAAAAAGGCATGACATCCATTGCAACCTTGAATCAGGACACATGTGGATGGAACTATTCGGCGCCTGCGCCAATTATGATTATAGTCGGGGTAGGCGCCGGATTCCCCTTTTGTTGTATCGACAAATGTGCGTAGTAAAGCATAGCCGGACATGAATGCAACCGTATTTTCGAATGGACTTGACCGATTCAACCGGTTGATTTCGGTGCCCGGTGATAGCCGGGAGGATCTTCTCCTCAAACAGATCTGGTTTGCGCTTGCAGGGGGGACGATCCTGTACCCCGTGACGGAAGTCATCATCCTTGCACTGAACGGCATCACCATTTTCTGGTACCTGAAGCTGGCCCTCGTCTTTACTGTCATTGCACTTGTTGTCGCATTCTTTTTCAATAAAGCCAAAACGGAATTGTTCGGGATCCTGCTTTTCGTGGATGTGATCGTATTTCTCAGCATCCTGCAGTTTCTCTACGGGGGACTGCTCCATTCTTCGGGCATTGCTTTCATCGCGCTGGCCGCAAGCATCCTGGCCATGATCTTCACGACAACAGGGAAGGCGCATCTGATCTTCCTCCTGTTCCTCTTCCTGATGATCGGGGGGACGTTTCTCCAGCCATACATGGCATCAGGTGATACCACATTCGAGGACGTCTATAAATACCAGTATCTGGCAAAATTCCTCATGGGGGCGTTTACGCTTTACCTGGCTTTCCTGTATTTCTCGACCCAATTGCAGCGCATCAAAGCCAAGGAAAAGAAATCAATGGAGGAGCTGGATGCTGCCAAAACCAGGTTTTACACCAATATGACGCATGAGTTCCGCACGCCGCTGTCGATGATCCTGGGCTGGGCAGAGCAGATCTCCGATGATCCGGAAAAGCATCTCGAAGAAGGGATGGATTCGATCAGGCGGAACGGGAACAAGCTGCTGAATATGGTCAACCAGCTGATGGATATCTCGAAGATCGAGGCCGGATCCCTCCCTGTGCACAACGTCAACGGCGATATCCTGCCGCTCATCAAGTCCATCGTTGAGGAACACCGCGGGGTTGCGCAGCTCAGGGACATGAAGTTGCATTACATCCAGGAGACAGAAAATGTCCGGATGGATCATGACCCCGAAAAAATCGAGGCCGTACTCGTCAATATCCTTTCAAATGCGATCAAGTTTACGCCGCGTGGAGGGGACATCTATGTGCAATCAGAACTACGGAATGGAACTTTCCTGTTGAAGGTGCGGGATACGGGCCCGGGCATTCCTGCGGACCAATTGCCCCACATCTTTGACCGTTTTTACCAGGTGGATGACAGTGCCACGCGCAAGGCGGGCGGATCCGGTATCGGCCTGGCTGTGACCAAGGGACTGGTCGAAATCATGGGCGGCACGATCCGGGCCCGGAGCTTTGAGGGGCAGGGGGCTTCTTTTGAGATCCGGTTGCCCGTCACCCAAATGGCACAGGAGGCAAAACCGCTGGATCTGGCCAATAGGCCCGCCACCTGGAGAAAGAGTCCACAGATGCAGGTTCACGCTGAAAACGGCCACTCGGCAATGCCTGAGATCCTGGTCGTGGAGGACAACCCGGAGATGCTGCATTTTCTGGAACTGATCCTGAACGGCAATTATCGCGTGCTCCTTGCCGAGAACGGGAAACAGGGCGTTGAACTGGCGCAGGATGCCGTCCCGGACCTGGTGATTTCCGATATCATGATGCCCGGGCTGGACGGATATGACCTGTGCCGGGCCCTCAAGGAGGATATCCGCACGAGCCACATTCCTATTATCCTGCTGACAGCAAAGGGGGATATGGATTCAAAGATCGAAGGCCTTGAAGTAGGGGCCGAGGCATACCTGACCAAGCCATTCAGCAAGCGAGAGCTGCTCGTCCGCATCCGCAAGATGTTCGACAACAGGAAAAAACTCCAGGCATACTACTGGTCAGAGGCGGGCATCAATGGGAACTGTCTAAACGGGCTGCCGACATCCCCAGTTGAAAGTGCATTCATGGCTGAGGTCCGTGAGATCCTTGAAAACCATATCAGCGACCCAAACCTGAATGTAGCCGCCCTGGCTGATCAATTGCACATGAGTTATTCGCAGCTGTACCGGAAGGTGCGTTCACTGACTGGCAGGACGCCTGTCCAGCTGATCCGAAACCTCAGACTGCGCAAAGCTGCCGAGTTGCTTCGGACGACCGACCTGACCGTCGGGGAAATTTCCTGCGAGGTCGGCATCGAGGACCCGGTCTATTTTTCCCGGTTGTTCAGGAAGGCTTTTCTAACGACCCCGACAGCTTTTCGGGTGGATGCGGGGGTATAGGGTATTTCAGCTCTGTACCTGCCTGCTTCGAAAGTCACTCACCACTCATGTATTCATGTACTCAGTACTCATGTACTCCTTTTGTCTGGATTAGGATTTATAGGATGGAAGGATGATGGGATTGAGCGGGCGATCGACTATGCTCATTGCATATTTTTTCATACCTCGGCAACCAAACAT
>JARQTN010000201.1:1158-3323 GCA_029976695.1 Lewinellaceae bacterium | reverse complement strand
AATGCGGGAGGAATGGATCCCCTTGCCGATCAGGTAGTCCGTGACCGCCTTTGCGCGTGCAAAAGACAAGTCCTGGTTGTAGGCGTCGGTACCGGAATTGTCCGTATGGCCGCGGATCTCGATTTCCATTTGCGGGTGCTTCTGCATCAGGCCGAGCAGCTTGTTGAGCTCGATGAAGGATAGCGGCAATAGCTCCGTCCGGTCGAAATCAAAGAAGATATTCTTGAGGGTGACCGTTTTTCCCTTTTTGAGCTTGATCTTCGTCAGGTCATCGTCCGGCACAGGCACGTCGAGGATCGGCGGCAGCTTCCGCATATCGAAAGCATCGATGTAGTAGTAGCCGAAGCCGAATGCATCCGCCCCCGGAATGTCCCGCTCTGTTTCCTCATCCGATTTGAAATTACCCATGATCAGGTACTGCCCCTCGATGTCCGGGATCCATTCTGTCTTGTACTGCCGCCAGGCAGATTCCCTGCCCAGGATCTTCGTCGCATCGATATGTGTACTGAGGTGGAGGACACTGTCGGTCAGGTCGCTGACGGCTTCCTGTGTGAAACAAATGCCCAGGTGGTTGTTCCTGATCGAATTTTTCAGTGGCTGGTACCAGAAGGAAACGGCATACCGCTGGCCAGGCACGAGCGGTTCTGAAAGCTGGATCTGCAGGTACTCCCTGCAATGCGGCTTCCCTTCCTTGCATCCGAAGGTCGTGATCCCCACCATGGAATTACCGCTTTTGGGCTTGACATCCCCGAAGCCTTTGTCGCGCCAGTGCTTCGGGATATAAACCCTTGGTCCGTATACATCGGGTGATGCAGCCGTGGGGGAGGACCAGAACTTCATGACGCGTGTAAAATCCTTTCCCGAATAAAACCATCCGAGGGGGACACCGGAATATTGCTCGAAGTCAGGGTTTGGGATAATGTTGAGTGAGTCCTGTGCGGGAAGCCCTGTGCAGAAGGCGATCGGAAAAAGAAGTGCAAGATACTTTCGAAACATGCTCTGGATTAAACGTGTGGGGTGTTCGTCAGGGTGTGTTCGGTTTCTCAGATGGCTGTGCCTTCCTCGATCTTTTTCGCCTGCTCGGCAACCTGCAAGGCTTCGATGATCTCGTCCAGCTGCCCCTCAATGACCCTGTCCAGGTTGTATAATGTCAGGTTGATCCGGTGGTCCGTGACCCGGTTTTGCGGATAATTGTACGTCCTGATCTTGTCCGACCGGTCCCCTGACCCGACGAGCGAACGCCGGTGGGCAGCAACCTTGCTGTCGTGCTCCTCCCGCTGCATGTCATGGATCTTGCTGTACAGCCGGTTCAGGGCAATTTCTCGGTTTTTGATCTGTGAGCGACCGTCGGTACTTTCCGCAACCACACCGGTCGGGATGTGCGTAAACCTGACCCCGGATTCCGTCTTGTTGACGTGCTGGCCACCAGCTCCGCTCGACCTGAAGGTATCCACTTTCAGGTCTTCCTTGCGGATGTCAATATCTTCCATTTCGAATTTGGGCATTATGGCAACGGTCGCTGCGGATGTGTGTACCCTGCCCTGTGATTCGGTCTTTGGCACACGCTGTACCCGGTGCGCCCCGGATTCGAACTTGAGCTTGCCGTACACATCATTCCCGAAGACTTCAAAAACGATCTTGTTGTACCCGCCCACAGTGCCTTCGTTGACATAAAGCAGTTCGGTCTTCCAGCCCTGCGCCTCGAAGTATTTTGTATACATCCGGTACAGGTCACCTGCGAAGATCGAGGCTTCATCACCGCCCGTGCCGGACCTGATCTCCATGATGATATCCTTTTTGTCCTCGGGATCTTTGGGGATGAGCATCAGTTTGATCTTCTCCTCCATGGCCTCCTGCTTTTCGGTCAGTTCCTCCAGTTCCATCTGTGCCATTTCACGCATTTCCGCGTCCTGCTCGTTAAGCATTTCCTTTGCCGTGCGGATGTTTCCAATGAGCCGGGCGTAGTCGTGGTAAATATCGTCAAACTCCTTCAGGTCTGCATATTCCTTGTTGAGCCGCGTGAATTTGTCCATATCCGCGATGACCTCGGGATCGCTGAGCTGATCCTGGAGGTTCAGGAATTTCTGGTGGAAGGACTCCAGTTTGACCAATAGATCATTCTTCATATTGCCTGTGCTCGGATTGGATGCAAAAATAACAATTCT
>JARQTN010000201.1:0-1058 GCA_029976695.1 Lewinellaceae bacterium | reverse complement strand
AATTGCTGGTCGAAGTACTGTCCAATTTGTTTCCGGATGTCCTGGAGTTCATTCTGGTTTTTCATGTCTTCGAGTTTAAGGCCAAAATTGAAAAAATGATCTCTGATGGTCTCAATAGGTGACAAAAAATACGAAATTATTCCTCTTCTTCATTCATAGCCCCCGGTTTCTTCTTTTTCTTCCTCCCGCGTTTGTCCTCATAACCAAGGGTTTCCGCGTATTTCCTGAGTTTTTCCTTCAGCATGTTCCGGGCCCTGAAAAGCCTGGATCGAACGGTACCTATGGGTACATCAATGATCTTTGAGATCTCCTCATAGGTGAACCCTTCGATGTCGCATAAAAGGATCACGGTACGGAAGTCGAGGGGTAACGCATTGATGGCCGTCGTGACTTCGTCGCCCATCATGTGTGAAAAAATCTCCTCCCTTAAATCCATATAGCCACTCCCGTGATCCTCGTCAGATTCAAGGTAAGTGACTACCTGCTCAAACTCAACCTTTGTCGGACGCTTTACCCGCTTCCTGTACTCGTTGATGTAGGCATTCTTCAGGATTTTAAACAACCACGCTTTTGCATTAGTTCCCGGATGGTACTTGTCGATAAAGCGGTATGCCTTCAGGTATGCCTCCTGTACGAGGTCATTGGCATCCTCTTCATTGTAGGTCAGGTGGTAGGCAAAGGTGTAGAGGGAATCGATATGCGGGAGCAACTCTTCCTCAAAGAGCTGCTTGTAGTATGCCTCCGACTTCTTTTTGCTCACAGAAAACGATTATGGGTTCAGAAGGGCTCAAAAGTACCAAAAAACGCCGAAAAGGTTTCCTCAGAACCGGATTTTGAACTTCTTTTTGGGTGGTTCGGCTTCTTGCACGATGATCTTTTTCCCGTCCAGTTCGGAGTCATTCAGCTTCTCGATCGCCTTGCGTGCCTCCTCTTCATTAGGCATCTCGATAAAGGCGAAACCGCGTGATTCGCGCGTGATGCGGTCATAGATGATCTTGGTGCTGTCCACCTCCCCGTAATTGGAAAAAACCATCTCCAGGATGGCTTCGTTGGTGCGC
>JARQTN010000200.1 GCA_029976695.1 Lewinellaceae bacterium | reverse complement strand
ATATCAGGAAAAAGCAATACCAGCACCAGCGCTTCGACGTGGACCTGTATCCTGATCCGGAGGCTTTTCCGCTGAAACAGGGCGATTTTATCGGGAGATTGGGGAACAGCGGATATTCCTTCGGGCCGCACCTGCATTTCGAGATCCGCAAGACGGCGACACAGGTCCCGGTCAACCCAATGCTCTTCAACCTGCCGATTAAAGATGATGTCCCGCCTGTATTGCAGCAGCTGGTCGTCTACCATCTGAATGAAAAACACGAAGTGGTCCGTGAGAAGATCTACCCTGTCGCTAAAAAAAGCGATGGCAGCTATTCGGTCCCGCGTATCCTCGAAGAACCTGCATGGCGCGTGGCATTCGGCCTGAAAGCCTACGACCAGATGGATGGCACCTACAACCGGAACGGGATCTATGCCCTTGAGATGGATGTGGACGGAAACACAAGCTATGGCTTCAGGATGGATGAAATTCCTTTTCACCTGACCAGGTACCTCAATGCGCACATCGACTACCGCCTGAAAAAACGCGGAAAAGGCAATGTCAACCGGCTGTACCAACTTCCCGGCAACCGCCTTGACATTTACATGTCCAGGGAGGAAAATGGCATCGTGGACCTGTACGAGAACAAACCCAGGGATATCGAAATCACGGTCTCCGATGCAGAGGGAAATGAAAGCCGGCTTACCTTCCAGGCCACCCGGGATACCGAGATCCCGCCGCCGGACAAGCCGGTCTACCATTTCACCGTACCATACGATAAGCCATTCCAACTCCGCAAAGACGGGATCACGATCGAAATGAAAGCGGGGACTTTCTATGAAGATACGTACCTGGACTATGCTTATGAATCCAGCAATAAAAACGATGCCGCCGGGATGTATTCAATTGGCGGAAATGAAATCCCCGTGCATCAATATTTTGATCTCTCCATCGATGCATCCGGACTGGAGCTGCCGGACCGCGAACGGGCCTTTATCGCCCATATCGATGACAGGGGGCGGATCTACAACCTTGGCGGCAGGTGGAAAGGAAACACCATTCATGCGCGCAGCCGTTCACTCGGTCAGTTTACCATCCTTGCGGATCATGAACCGCCCCAAATCAGGCCCATCTCGTTTGGCAAAAAAATGACCGGGTGGAAATCGATGTCTTTCCTGATCAGGGATGACCTACGCACCGGGGGTGACGCAAACGATCTGAAATTCGAAGCGACGGTAGACGGGTCATGGATCCTGATGGAGTATGACGGGAAAAATGACAAAATCACCCACCGGTTTGACGGAAAGATCGGACCGGGTGAACACACGTTGAGAATCCGTGTTTTAGATGACAGGGGAAACGAAACCGTGCTAGAGGAGTCGTTTATTCTTTAACCAACTAAACAAGTAAATATGGCTGGAAGGACAACCTGGACATCCAAATACCAACCCGGGAAAAAAGCGCCTGCATTCAAGGCGACATTGCATGATGGATCAACCATCGCTTCAAAAGACCTGAAAGGAAAGAGGGTCATTATTTATTTCTATCCAAAGGACAACACCCCGACCTGTACGACGGAAGCATGCAATCTCAGGGACAATTACGCGGATCTCAAGAAAGCGGGATATGCCATTTATGGGGTCAGCAAGGATTCCCAGAAAAGCCACCAGAATTTCATGGCCAAATATGACCTCCCCTTCCCGCTGATCAGCGACCCGGAAAATGAACTCGCCAAAAAATTTGATGTCTTCGGCGAGAAAAAATTCATGGGGCGTGTTTCTGAAGCAGTGCACCGGACAACGTTTGTGATCGATGAAGACTGGAAGATCATCAAGACGATCCATCCCGTCGATGCGAAGAACCATGCTGCTCAGATCATGGAGTAGTGATGCATTTTGAGCGCAGATGTTTAGAATGCTGACATGCAAAGGCATCGTCAGTAGGCAGACACCTCAAAGGTTTTGAATGCTGACATGCAAAAGGCATCGTCAGTAGGCAGACATCTGCCGACGACTTGGTCGCTATCCGCGAACGGATTATTGCTTCGGGGTACTATTATAGACGGCGATGAAGACCATGGCCAGCCGCATGGCGAAAGGAACATCCGGATCAAGTTCGTCGACCACGACCCAGTCCCTGGGATCGCGTTCATAATAGGTGTGCACGACAAAATTGCCCAGGCGGTTATCCCTGAGTTCCCATTCTTCTAAAATGTTTGCGTATCTGCTTTGCCAGGTGAGGGAATAATTACCGGATGTGAGCCGCCAGGACCTGAAATTACCCGGCCACGTGGTCCTTGCAGTTACCGTCACACCGAGGGACCTGATTTCCCAAAGGCCCGGATCATCTTTCCATTTCTGCTGGATGGAAGCTATTGTATCTCCCAGTCGAAAATCCCATTCCGTCCAGACATCCCTGAAGGCCCATCTTAATTCAAGTGTCCCGTTCACATCCTCATTTTCTGTCTGGACGATCCATTCGCGAAATGAATCGTTCCACCGGGTACCAAGGCCGATGACCTGGTGTTGGGCGGAGGCGAAGGCTGCTGAAAAGAGGATCAACGCCAACAGGGCCATTCTGCACAGGGTCGTGAAAGGTGAAAGTGAAGGTGGTGAATGTAGCTTCATTCCAATGGATGCTTAACCCGGATTATGTATAAACTGGATAACAATAAATGAATCATTCTTTCAATTGATCAGACATCTAAAATTTCGAATCGAGTTGCCATCCGCCCTTCGGGCCGACGATTTTAAAATGCATTTCCTTTTTGATTCAAATGAGAGATTGTATTGAATACTTCCGATACCCAAAATTAAGTACCATCACATTTTAAAAATGTCGGGATTAACCCTTCAATAAGTACCTGTTTATGAAAAGGTTACACATAATTTGTTTAAACAGTTTTAAGAAATTTGTGCATAAGTCGGGTTAAGTTGTAAACTTACGTTATAGTTTGAGCTTGCTTTCATTAGTTCATCCAGACGAAAATCCTGACGTAAGTCGTAAACTTACGATACACGGGAGGAATAGCCGTGAATTATGTAGTAAACTGGATACAAGTATCAGTTGTCATCCTGCATGATACCATAACTTGTATGCTGTGAATTAAAAGTTCTCACTCGAAACGTAAGTTGTAAACTTACGATATAGTGATAAATAGGATATCAAAATCCAACCTCTATTACCGTTGCTCAATGAAAACGCATCGCTTTATGGTAACGTAAGTCGTAAACTTACGTTATGGAGTGGGGTTGTTGTGCAATACCCGGCCAGCGGATCATCCTGTCGTAAGTTGTAAACTTACGTGATGCACCCTGATGGAAAGATCGAAACCACCCGCAAGCC
>JARQTN010000199.1:12991-14108 GCA_029976695.1 Lewinellaceae bacterium | reverse complement strand
GCTTTCTGCTTTCCCGCTGAAGTACAAGTTGTATTTCGCAAGGCCGGATGTGCCCCGAGGGGTGGATGCTGCGGTTGCTCATGAGATTGCCATTGAAATGGGTTTTGACTGCGCGAAATATGGATCAGTCAGGCAAGCGTTGGGTGCGGCGCGCCAAAACGCACAATCCGATGACCTGGTTTTTGTGGGGGGGAGTGTCTTTGTGGTCGCCGAAGTCCTGGCGTTATTTGGTTTTTAGGGAAATGCTGTGTGGCCGTTTCTCTCACCCTTGATGCATTGGGGTTTCTGCCGGCCGGAAATGCACGGGTAAAAACTTTCTGCCTGCCTGGACGGTTTGATATTGCGTAACTTCAATGAAATTCTGCGCATGAGGAAATTAGTGTTGGGTATTGGTGGATCAAGCGGATCGCTGTATGCAAAGCTGCTCCTCGAGAAACTGGCATTGCATCGCAGCCAGTTCGAGGAATGTGCTATTGTCATGAGCGAAAATGCAAGGATCAACTGGCAAATCGAGCTCGGTGATTTATCCGTGGAGTCTTACGGGTTTCAGTTGTTTGGAAAGCGGGATTTCAATGCACCATTTGCCTCTGGTTCGGCGAGGTTTGATACCATGATCATTTGCCCGAGTTCAATGGGCTTGCTTGGCCGGATTGCCCACGGTGTTTCTGATGACCTGATGACCAGGGCGGCCGACGTCATCCTGAAGGAAAGGCGAAAGCTGATCCTTGTACCCAGGGAAATGCCGTACAGCCTGGTGCACATCGAAAATATGCGGCTGCTCACCTTGGCTGGTGCAATTGTTTGCCCTGCGACACCCTCACTGTACAGCAAGCCGAATACCATTGAAGAATTTGCAGGGACGGTTGTGGACCGGGTGCTGGATTTAGCCGGACTCGATATCACCAGCTTCCGCTGGGGCAGTTGATTTCCTTTCCTCCCTGTAAGCCTTGATATCGCGGTTGATCGCGATGCTCGCGTTCAGTTCATACCCGATCAGCAGGATGAGCGAGTTGATCTGAAAAACGAGCAGGATGACGATCAATGCACTGATGGACCCATAGATCTTGTTGTATGTACCGAACTGATTGACAAAATAGGAAAACCCCAGTGAGCTCAG
>JARQTN010000199.1:6686-12891 GCA_029976695.1 Lewinellaceae bacterium | reverse complement strand
CGGATCTGGGTCACGATCGTGAGTACTTCATCATACCTTGCCGGCCTGAGGTACCTGCAGTGCATATTCACTACCGGCATCCAGATCTGGTGTTCTTTTTCGATCCTGGCATATTCAATGCCAATGCTCCGCATGGCTTCCACGCGACCAACCTCCAGGTAGGCCGCATAGTTCCCGTAATAGACATAGCCCATTTGATCAGTTTCACTGTACCTTACACGGATTTGATGCCGATGTTCAATCATGACCCAATGGATGTTGCTCTTTCGATCGGACAGGTCATGCAATGTGATCCACCCCTTGCCCGCGACAATTCATTCGAAGGCAATGTGATAATGGTGTTCTCGATTTTGCCTGCGGTGGACTCGTCGTTCCTGCACCGGGCGATCAATTCTTCGGCAGGCAGGATGTCATATCCATGGTCTTTAAGGGCCTTTTCAGTAAACGGGTTCCTGTCATATGTAATTGCGACCCCGGGTTTTACCGCAAACAAATTGCACCCGTCAGTCCACTGCTCCCTTTCCTGGTAAGGAGAGTGTCCATTGCCGCTCAGGATGAATTGCATGTTGGGGTTGATCTCGGCGATCATGAATTCCTTGAGCGAAGAATAATGCCTCTTTGTCCCATCCTTCCCATGCACTTCAACATAGCTGCTCAGCCCGTCGACCACGATTGGTTTGTAAGCGACGACATGGTTGTGATTGATCTGCGTAAAAATCGTGTCCAGGTGCATGAATGACCTGTCCGTGGGAATAAATACCTGGACGACGTGGTTGATCACCTTTCTATCAAATAGCGCCTTTCTCAGGCTTTGGAAGCCATGATTGTTTGTACGTTCACTGCACCCGACAAGGAGATAGTTCGAATTCAGGATCATGACATCCCCTCCTTCAATGGAAACCCTTTCGCCATATTTATTTGGTGGAAAGGCATTAATATCGTTCAGGTTGATCGTTTTCTGCTGCTTTTTCAGTTCGGAGAAAGCCGGATGGACCCAGAAAATATACCTGGTCAGCAAGTTCTCCCGGTGCCTGGCTTCTTTCGATGCCCTGGCAATGATCACATGGTCATTGACGGCGGCGGCAATATCGCGGGTGAAAATGAAATTCGGAATGGGGTCGAACAGGATGAAGTCTTCTTCGGGCCAATACCCCGTGATGAGGATGCGTGCCAGGTTTTCAGGGTCAAGGGATTCCATGTTGATCCTGAAGCTGTCCGGAAGTTCTTCGAAATCCGCGACAAGGCGGATGAGTTCCTTTCCGTTTTCCGGGTCGGCCTGAATGGCCTCACGGATCAGGGTTTCCGTTTCAAGGATATTTTCCATGCCGACAAAGCAGGCAAGGACCTGGATGAAAATGTCGTGCTCTTCCTGCATCCTGGGAAGGTGCACAATATCGTCAAACAGCAACTCGCCGGCCCGCTTCGGCCAAACGCGCGAAATCCCGGTGTCTGGCCGGTGTGTGATCACCCTTTTCAAGTGACCGATTTCGGAAGGGACAAATACCTTGCTCATACGTGGATTCGTTCGGTTATCTGATGCTTTGCAAAGAAAGAAAAAATAAAGCAGTTGAGGCGGTTTTGCGTGCTCTGGCAGTGACCCGGGGACTGTTCAGGCCGATTGTACAGTTAGCTGTTTTTTGCTTACTTTGTAGAAAAATTTACCCGCCTTGTCTATTCCATCAAAGATCTTAAACCTGGAGCAGCGGGAACGGGTTAATTGAGTAAGAAATCAATCTTAGCATGCTGAAAAAGATCAAGTCTCTCTTTGTGATCGAAGAAGATGTGCCTTCCAAAGAAAAGACCGCAGAAAAAGACACTTCCGCAGAAAGCCGGACTGCTTCAGCAGGCAAGTCTGCTCCCCCAAAAGCACAAGGAAAGCATCCTGCCGGAACCTTATCAGCCGAAGTCATGCCGGGAAAAGTGAAGGAAAAATTCCTGAATGTACTCTTCGGCGCGATGGAGCGCAATGATCTTGAGGGGTTTGATTACCTGGAATTCAAGCAATTCCTGAAATCCCTGGACAAAATGCAAATGGATGAGGGAACGAAATACCAGTCGGCATTTGCTACGGCACAGACCATGGGGGCCAGCATCGCAGTCCTGAAGAAAAGTGCCCGGCACTACCTGGATATCCTGAAGGCCGAAGAACAAAAATTTAACCAGGCCGCCAACAACCAGAAGGAGAAGAACCTGACGAACAAGCAGGAGGAGATCAAGCTGCTGAAACAACAGATCGAAGAGAAGTCGAAACGTATCCAAGCCCTGCAAAAAGAGATCGAAAGCCACCGGAAAGTCGTGGAGAAGCGGACGAAAGAGATCTCCGTGGCACGCGTCAAGGTCGAGCAAACCCAGAATGATTTTCAAGCCAGCTATGATGCCCTTGTCGGGCAGATCGAATCAGACCTGAAAAAAATCGATACATATTTGTCCCAACCAAAAAATAATTAAACACCTTTGATTCATGGATGAGTTCAAACCAAAGAGTTTCTGGAAGAGGCCCGAAGGGAAGACCGGTGTCATTGTCATTGCCGGTCTTGCAGCCGCCATCGGATTTTTGGTGGTCCCCAACATTGCGGCCATTCTTGCCGGGATCATGAGCAGCGTCCTGTCGATCGCAGTGACACTGCTCGTGCTGGGTGCGATCATTTATATGGTGCTGGACCCGAAAATGCGGAATCTTGTCTGGTACATGTACAAAAGTGTGATGCGGTGGATTACGGGTATCTTCGTACAGATCGACCCGATCGGCATCCTGAAAAGTTACGTCGAGGACCTGAAGGACAACCTGCGCAATATGAACAAGCAGATATCAAAACTGCGCGGCCAGATGCACAAACTGCAGGAGCTGATCATCAACAACCGGAAAGAAATCGAAAGCAACCTCAACCTGGCCAGCAAGGCGAAAAAATCAGACAAGCGGAATATTGTCATCCTCAAATCAAGAAAGGCGGGCCGGCTGAAGGAGTCCAATATGCGGCTGGAGGACCTGTATCGCAAAATGGAAGTGCTCTACCGCGTACTGACAAAGATGTACGAGAATTCCGAGGTTCTGCTTGAGGACATCAAGGACCAGGTCATGGTGAAAGAACAGGAACGGAAGGCGATCCATGCGAGCAACTCAGCGATGCGCTCTGCCATGAACATCATTAGCGGCAATAAGGATAAACGGGCGATGTTTGACATGGCACTCGAAGCGATTGCAGATGATGTCTCACAAAAAGTGGGGGAAATGGAACGTTTTATGGAGATGTCCGAAAGCTTTATGCAATCCGTTGACCTCCAGAACGGTGTTTTCGAGGAGGAGGGGCTGAAGATGCTTGAGAAATGGGAAAAGGAGGGTGTTTCACTCCTCCTGGGAGAAGAGAAAGAATCCCTTATCCTGGAAGCTGAGGATGATGCGAATGTGCTCGACATCAATCAGCCCATCAAGAAACCCGTTCGCGCGGAGCATCGGCAGAATCAGTACGACTCCTTTTTTGAATAGGTATACCTCACTGAATCAAGATCGAATACAAAAAATCAAAATTTACATTACGCATGGCAACGAGACTCACAACCTTCTCAAAACTCCTGATCACACTGCTTATCCTGGCGATTATCGTCGCCGGTGGGTGGTATGTATTGAATAAAACATCCCTGGGGGAGCAGCTCAGGCAAGAAGCTGACCAAAGCAGCCAGGTTTCGCGTTCAGAAGAAGGATCATCTTCAGGCAGTGGAGGACCCTCTTCAAGCGCCATCGCAGGGGATGATGTGCTGAATGTGCAACTCGTTTCCTGGGGTGGATATGCGCCCGGCTTGTACTTCAATGAAGGAGCGGCGGCCAATACACGCTCGCGCTTTTACAAGGAGTATGGATTCAAGGTGAATTTCATCCTGGACAATGACCTGATGAATGCGCTGAATGCCTGGATCGCAGGCGATTATGACGTGCTTGTGCAAACGGCCGATGCATTTCCTTTTTATACGGCTCCGGATGATTTCAAGGAATTCAAACCGAGGGCATTCATGCAGGTGGACTGGTCCCGCGGTGGTGATGCGATCATTGTCAAGCGGGGCATCAACACGATTAATGACCTCAAAGGAAAAAAGGTGGCCGTTGCCGTGCCATCACCAGCGCAAACCCTGCTGATCACGGCACTCGAGGCTGCGGGCTTGTCTTACAGCGACATCGAACCTATTGAAACCCAGGATAATATCGTGTCAGCGCAGTCATTCAAAAGTGCGGATGTGGATGCCGCTGTTGTATGGAGCCCGGATGATATGCTGGCGACACGTGATGTGCCTGGTTCCCAGGTGCTTCTGACCACCAGGCAACAATCACATATTATTGGCGATATCATGTTTGCCTCTGAAGACTATATCAACAGCCACCGGGATATGATCAATAAATTCTATGAAGGCTGGATGAAAGGTCTGGCAGAGATCAATGCAAATGCGGGAAACATGCAGAAAGCAGCCAAATACCTCGCTGAGCTCAACGATATTGCCGTGGAAGATGCCATGGGCATGATCGACAATGTGTACCTGGCAAATCATGGAGACAATGTCAATTTCTTTGGGCTGAACCCGAATTACCGCGGGCAGAAAGGCAGTGACCTGTACAACAAAATGGCACGCAAGTTTGTCGAGATCGGGGCCCTTGAAAAAATGGCGCCCACCTGGCGCTCAGTGGCTTATTCCGGTGCCATCCAGACTGCCCAGGGCAAGCTTGTAGGGGAAAGATACGAAGCGGAGAAACCGAAAGAATTTGCCGCTGCCACTCCTTCAGAGTCCGTGAAGCCCGCGATTGCAAGCAAGCCGGCCAGTATCAATTTTGCTACCGGCCAATTTGCCCTGACAGAAAATGCCAAGAACCTGATCGACCTCCAGTTTGCGGATATTGCCAAATCATTTGCAAATGCCCGTATCCGGATTGAAGGGAATACTGACAATGTCGGTGCCAGGCAGATGAATATCGAGCTATCCAAAAAGAGAGCACAGTCGGTCGCAAGTTACCTTGCGTCACAATACGGAATGGATATCGACCGGTTTGTGATCATCGGGAACGGCCCTGACAAGCCTGTACCCGGTTGTGAATCCAACGCCACTGCCGAATGCAAGGCAAAGAACAGGCGGACGGAATTTCAGCTGATCTCCGAATAGTCCCCGGACAGTTCAATGTTCAAAAAACTCTTTAAACTCCAGGGCAAATTAGACAGCCATGTACAGCTGATCCTGGCGATTTTCGGGATTGGCCTGATCCTGTTCGTTTGGACGCTGCTCACTATTGGAGAAAGCCCTGTCATGCGGCCGAGCATCCTCCCAAGCCCGTGGCGTGTGCTGACTTCATTCGAAGACCTGTACAGGGATAATGAGATTATCCGCAATACCTGCCTGTCCATCGGGTTGAATATTGCCGGTTATGTGGAAGCTGTGCTGATCTCACTGCCTTTGGGTTTCCTGATCGGGTTATACCCGTTTTTCAAGTCTTCATTTCACCGTCCTGTCGACAGTATCCGGTATGTTCCGCTAACAGCCCTTACGGGACTGTTCATTGTTTGGTTCGGGGTCGGTACCTCCATGAAAGTGCATTTCCTTTCCTTCGGGATCATCATTTACCTGCTGCCGATCATTGTGCAACGGATCAGCGAGGTGAATGACATCTACCTGAAGACGGTCTATACACTCGGTGCAAGCAGCTGGGACACGATCCGTACGGTTTACTGGCCTTCCGTGATCTCCAGGCTGTCTGATGATATCCGCGTGTTGACGGCAATTTCCTGGACTTATATCATTGTCGCCGAAAACATGGGCAGCCAGGGAGGGATCGGTTCCCTGATCTGGAAGGTTGGTCAGCGGCAGGGCAGGGTAGACAAGGTATTTGCCATGCTGATCATCATCATGCTGTTTGGATTATTGCAGGACCGCATTTTTATCCGGCTCGACAGGTACTTTTTCCCTCATAAATACCAGGTCAAGGATCAGCATAAAACCGGCCAAATGGACAGCCAGACAGTTTGGGATGCGATCTCGGACTATGCGCTTATGACATTTACGTGGTTGTTGATGGGCGTATATATCGTGCTCTTCATCAACGAGTTCATCCCCATCCTTGGGGATACACGCATATTAAGTTACCTGTTTGGCGACACGGTCTACGTCATCCACCTCATCATGTGGGCACTGATCATTTACAGGATCTATCATTTTATTTCCGAATCACGGA
>JARQTN010000199.1:3824-6586 GCA_029976695.1 Lewinellaceae bacterium | reverse complement strand
GGAAAAAACGAAGAAAACCGGCACAGCAAAAAACCGAGGAATAGGGCATGGTCACTTTTACAGACAGATCGGATCAACAGAACATCATCGAATTGCGGGGCATCGGCCAATCCTATGATGGAGGCCAGAACTGGGTGATCAAGGACCTTGACTTCCTGGTTGAAGACAAGCCGGACCAGGGGCAGTTTGTCGTCATCCTGGGGATGTCCGGAAGCGGAAAATCCACACTTTTGCGCTATATCGCAGGACTGCAGTCTCCTACGGAAGGTGCTGTACTGGTCAAGGGGGAACCGGTCAGTGCGAGCAGAAGGGTGAGCATGGTGTTCCAGCAGTATTCCAGCCTGCCCTGGATGACAGTGCTGGACAATGTATCCTTGGCTCTTCGATACCAGGGTGTGGGTCGTGAGGAACGGGATGAAAAAGCGATGGAAATGATCGAACTGGTCGGCCTCGCGGGACATGAAAAGAAGTATGCCCAGTATCCCACACTTTCAGGCGGACAACTCCAGCGCGTGGCGATCGCGCGTTCCCTGTTGGCCAACCCGGAGATCATTTTGATGGATGAGCCATTCGGTGCCCTCGACATCCGGACAAGGATGCAGATGCAGGATATGCTGATCGATATCTGGAATAAATTTCACTCCACCGTCATCTTTGTGACCCATGATATTCGCGAAGCTGTATATCTTGGTGATGATATCTATATTCTCAAGGCCCAGCCCTCGAAAGTAGCAGACCATATTAAAGTGGACCTTCCCCTGAAGCGGGATAACAGCACCAAGCGCAACCCGAGATATATCGAGATTGTGCAGGAGGTGGAGGACAGGATGATCAGGGTCTCGGAAATGAAATAGGAAAGAAGCTTGCGCTATTTTACAAAATATCAGGGAAGTATTCTCATCTTGTTGTTCCTCTTTTTCCATGCGTCCTGCGGTGACGACCAGCGCTTCAGCATGCAGTACGGCAAAGGGGAGGTCTATCCGCCCGACCAGCTCTATGCTGTCATAGAAGTGCCAGCCGGAAAGTCTGAGGTACTGAAGTTTGATTTTACGGCAGACCGCCTGGAACCTACAGGGGATACCCTGCATTTTTTGCCATTTCCGGGCAATTTCGGCTTCATGCTCAGAAGGGGTGCCTTTGACCAGGAATTGACGCGTACGGACCATTTGTCCTGCCTTGTGTTGTCCTCTGCTTTGAATCCAAGGGAAATCCTTCCGGTTTTTCCGGTTGGTGTGCTGATGATGGAGGAAGGGGACAACCGTGAGGACCTGATCATTTGCATCCCGGAATCAAAAGCGCTACAAACGCTTCCGATCAGGGATTTCGTGGATTTCATGACAGAATATGAAGCAGTGCGTTTTCAGATCCAGCACTGGTTTTCCAACTTTCGCGGTGCAAATGCCGTTCATATTCTTGGCTGGGAAGATGAAGACTACGCCTCCCGCCTGATCGAACAAAAGGGAAATCATTAGTTCAGTGTCAAATTCAGCAATAAAAACGAAGGTGGAGTCAATAAAACCAGCCGGACAGGTCAGTCATACGCTCCAATCCGGCGGTTCGGAATTTCAGATGGAGATGTACACCTCCGTTCTTTCGGTATACCAGGAGTGGTCTACATTCGTGCCTGGACATAAACTGTTCTTTCAGTCCAGGTACCTGAAGATGCTGGAGGAGTGCCCACCGGAGAATATGCGTTTCAGGTATGTGATGCTCTACCAGGACCGCACACTTGTGGGCTGCCTGTATTTCCAGATCGTGCATTACAATGCCTACCAGAGCATGAACCTCGATAATGAACGGGCGAGGAAGAAAAACAGCTGGGGACAAAATGTGATCGATACATCCAAAGAGTACCTTGCCAGAAGCCTCGACCTGGATGGTTTGATTATGGGAAACCTCCTCACCACCGGCCAGAATGCCTTTCACTTCGACCCTTCGATCAGGTTGAAGGACCAGATAGAAATTGCCGATACGACGATGAACGAGGTCAGGGAGTTGCTCATCCAGAGCGGCATTCACACCAGGCTTGCATTTGTGAAAGATTTCCCCGAAGATTATTTCGGCGAAAAATTCCTGAGTAAATCAAAATGCCAGGAGTATTACCGGCTGGAAGCATACCCGAACATGGTGATGGATATTGATCCGGCATGGCAATCTTTCGATGATTACATGGATGCATTGAAATCGAAATACCGGGTTGCAAATAACAAGGCGATCGAAAAGTTTGAGCCGGTTGAGAAACGGCTGCTTCATCCGGATAAGCTCGATGCACTGGGCAGCCGGATGTACGCATTGTACCGGAATATATCCAGTACAGCCTCGTTCAACCTGTTTTTCCTGAATCCGGGATACTTCCCCACGCTGGGTCAGCACCTTGAAAAGGAGGTGTCCGTTTACGGATATTTTCTGGATGGAGAGTTGATCGGTTTTTACACTGTCCTGCACAATGAATTTGAACTCGATGCGCATTTTCTTGGCTATGATCCGGACCTGAACCGGGATCACATGCTGTACAAGAATATGCTGCTGGATATGATCAGGGAGGCGATTGAACACAAGCAACCCAGGATTATTTTTTCACGCACGGCAATGGGAATCAAGAGTTCGGTCGGGGCTGTGGAACAGGATATGTCGTGTTATATCCAGCATAAGAACAGGTTGCAAAACCTGCTTTTTGCCCGTTTCTTTGACTGGCTGAAGCCGGACAAGGACTGGATCATCCGGCAGCCTTTCAAGGATCGGTGATGGCACTGGTCTTTTTC
>JARQTN010000199.1:0-3724 GCA_029976695.1 Lewinellaceae bacterium | reverse complement strand
TTATTCGCATGTTCGTTTATTCGGTTCCTGAACAACTGAATACGCGAATAACTGAATGCACGAACGACCGAACTTTACATTTATTTCCGTAACAACTGTCAGTTCAGTGAAGAAGAAGCTCGTCCAAGCAACCTGTGCAACGTTTTCACATTTTCCACACTGTAAATACCATCTTTCGCAGCTGGATTGACCTCCAGTTGTTCCAGGTGATCTGAATATGCATGCGCGGACATGCGGCCGGAAGATTGCGGCAGGAACTGGATATAAAGCATGCCTACAATGCCAAATGAAATAATGGCGAATACTACGGCGGCGATGGCTATGGCCTGGATGCGTTTGATCCGGGAGCGCGTTTTACGCTGGTCCATGCGCATTTCCAATTTATCCCAGCTTGACCTCGGTGGGACCTCATCCAGTTTCCTGTGATTTGCCTTGAACAATTGATCAATATCGTGTGACATCATATTCATTTAACTGATATTACGGTGTTTTTTTTTAATCATTTCTGCCAGCCTCTTCCTTGCCTGGATGAGCTGTGATTTGCTGGTATTGATGCTGATATCCAGCATCTCTGCAATTTCCCTGTGTTTGTATCCTTCGATCACATACAGGTTGAACACAGTTCGATAACCGGTGGGCAGCATATCCAGGCACTGAAGGATCTCGTCTTTTGCGATCTCGTCCTCAACCGTGATTTTGGTCGGGATCTGTACATTGGACAGCTCGACGGTCAGCCTGAAATGTTTGTTTTTTCGCAAATGCATCAATGCCTGGTTGACCATCACCTTCTTCATCCATCCCTCAAAGCTGCCTGATCCGGAGTATTGATTGATCTTCGTCATGATCTGGTACATGCCCTCGATAAAAACATCCTCCGCCTCATCCTGCCTTTTGATATACCTGCGCACCAAGCCGAACAGGACAGGCCCAAATGCATCGTAGAGGTAACGCTGGGCGGTCGGGTCTTCACTCTTACAACCTTTTATCAAATCCTGCTCTTTCATAAATGTGCAGTTCGGCACGGGTGCGATCTACGGGTAAGATGCCTGAAGATACATTTTTGGCGTATACTGCCCTGGAAATCCCCCATCCTAAAAAAAATCAGGTTCCGGATTCATAGAAGGAGGCATACTTCTATATTTGCACCTGATGTTCCCTGGACCAGGCAAAACGCCTCAAGGGGTGAAAATGAACGAACGAAGATGATTCCAAAGCGATATTCCCCGACCGAGATAGAGGAGAAATGGTACCAGCACTGGCTGGACAGGAAATACTTCCATTCGACACCGGATGACAGGGAGCCCTTCACGATTGTGATCCCTCCGCCAAACGTGACCGGCGTTTTGCATATGGGGCATATCCTGAACAACACGATCCAGGATATCCTGATCCGCAAGGCACGGATGGAGGGGAAAAATTCCTGTTGGGTCCCGGGCATGGACCATGCTTCCATTGCTACGGAGGCAAAGGTCGTTCGGATGCTGCGGGAAAAGGGGATCAAGAAGTCAGACCTGACCAGGGAGCAGTTCCTGGATTATGCCTGGGAGTGGAAAGAGAAGTACGGGGGCATCATTTTAAAGCAGCTCCAGAAGCTTGGTGCATCCTGTGACTGGGACCGGACCACGTTCACCATGGATGAGATCAGGTCCGAATCGGTCCTCGAGGTATTCATCGACCTGTACAAAAAAGGCAAGCTATACCGCGGGCTGCGGATGGTCAACTGGGATCCGGAAGCCCAGACTGTGCTCAGCAATGAAGAGGTGATCTACAGCGAGGAGGAAACGGACCTGTTTTACGTCAGGTACCAGCTGACAGATACAGACAAAAATCCCGTCGATGAATACATTACGATTGCGACCACAAGGCCGGAAACCATCCTGGGGGATACGGCGATCGCTGTGAACCCCGGGGATCAACGGTATGCCGACATGCAAGGCAGGTCAGCGATTGTCCCGCTGGTGAACAGGCATGTCCCCATTATTTTCGATGATTATGTTGATATCGAATTCGGGACGGGCGCACTGAAGATCACCCCGGCGCACGATCCCAATGATTACGAGATTGGTGTGAAGCATGGTCTTGAGGTTATCGATGTATTGAATGACGATGGTACGATCAGCGAGGCTGGTGAAATCTTCATTGGCCTCGACCGGATGGAAGCCAGAAAAGAGGTCACCAATGCCATTGATGAGGCCGGCCAGCTCGAGAAGATCGAAAAACTGGTGCACAATGTGGGCCGGTCAGAGCGTACCGACGCCCTGGTTGAGCCCAAATTATCCCTGCAATGGTTTGTCGACATGAAGGCACTTGCAGGTCCTGCGCTTGCTGCGGTGATGGAGGACGATGTGCAGTTCTTTCCGGAAAATTTCAAGAACACCTACCGCCACTGGATGGAGAATATCCGTGACTGGTGCATCTCCAGGCAATTGTGGTGGGGCCAGCGGGTGCCGGCCTACTATCTGGATATCGATGGGGAGGAAAAAGTCATCGTAGCAATGACGAGGGAGGAAGCCCTGAAAGAGGCTAAAGATACCTATGGCGATCAAATCGCGGACGAGGACCTCCGTCAGGATGAGGATGTGGTGGATACCTGGTTTTCTTCCTGGCTATGGCCAATTTCCGTTTTTGACGGATTCCATTCGCAGGATGAAATCGATTACTATTATCCGACAACCGTCCTTGTTACCGCCTGGGATATCATTTTCCTCTGGGTGGCCAGGATGATCATGGCAGGGTATGAATGGCGGAATGAAAAGCCTTTTCACCATGTCTATTTCACAGGCATGGTCCGCGACAAGCAGCGCAGGAAAATGAGCAAGTCCCTGGGCAACAGCCCGGATGCACTGAAGCTGATCGAGGATTACGGCGCAGACGGCGTGCGCTTTGGCGTCATGTATTCAAGTCCGGCTGGCGGTGACCTGTTGTTTGACACGAGCCATGTGGAACAGGGGAGGAACTTTTGCAACAAGATCTGGAATGCACTCCGGCTTGTGAAGGGCTGGGAGCCGGACCTTGAAAAGCAGGCTTCAAAAGGGAACCTGTTGGCGATCAAATGGTTTGAGTCTGTCAGTCAGGATGTGCTGAACCAGGTGGATATGAAGATCGATCAGTATCGGATCTCGGAGGCCCTGATCATCCTGTACAAGTATGTCTGGAATGACTTTTGTTCTTCCTACCTGGAAATGGTGAAACCAAACTATGGCGAAGGGATTGACCCGCATACTTTAGGGGCAACAATAGATTTCTTTGAACGGATCACGGCCATGCTGCATCCATACATGCCATTTATCACGGAAGAGGTGTGGCATTTGCTGAAAGAAAGGGAGGATGGCGATGATTGTGTCGTCAGCACATATCCGGAACATGCAAAAGTCGACCAGTCGGTCATGCATCAGATGCAGACCATCCTTGAGGTCAAAACAAAAGTCCTTGAAATCAGGAACCAACACCAGGTGCCTTTCAGGGAGGCTGTTGATTTTGGCTTGGTGAAAGGTTCCGGAGGGGCGATCTGGTCCGTGCCAGGCGCGACCGAATTGCTGGTCAAACTTACAAATGTCAAAGAGATCGACGAGGCTGCCTCGGTGCCCGAGAATGCAATCAGTTTTGTCTCCGGGAAAGCAACTTATTATGTCCTTTTAGACAAGGAAGTGGACCTTGAAGCAGAGATCGACAAACTGCATAAGGAAAAGGAGTATTACGAAGGCTTTATCAGAAATGTGGAGAA
>JARQTN010000198.1:38948-47735 GCA_029976695.1 Lewinellaceae bacterium | reverse complement strand
CGTGATATATATATCAGGGAGGGCTGCCTGGGCTGCCATTCACAAATGGTCCGGCCGTTCAGGTCAGAAACAGAGCGGTATGGCGAGTTCTCCAAATCGGGTGAATTTATCTATGACAGGCCATTCCTGTGGGGATCAAAACGGACAGGGCCTGACCTGCACCGCGTCGGTGGCAAGTATTCAGACTCCTGGCACTATAACCATATGCTGGATCCGGAGACAATGTCACCAGGTTCGATCATGCCTCCATATCCATGGCTGCTGGAGGATGATCTCGATATCTCGAATACCGCAGCCAAAATCAGGGCCCTTCAAAAACTCGGCACGCCATATCCAGAGGGGTACGCTGCCGTGGCCACTGATGACCTGAAATCACAGGCAAAGCAAATCGCAGACAACCTCCGTGCCGACGGGATCGAGCAGGAAGGTTTGGAGAATAAGGAAATTGTTGCACTGATCTCTTACCTGCAAAGGCTGGGTACGGATATCAAGAAGACAGCAGTTGTAAGTGAAGAACAATGATCGGTTATGTATAAATATATTTTGGAAACGGTAAGCGGCATAAACTGGATGGGCATCCTCCCTCTGGTGATCTTCTTCATCTTTTTCGTGATCACACTCGTCCGTGTGCTCCGGAAAGACAAAGAGGTCATCAAGAAGATGGAGAACCTCCCTTTCGAATAAATGCCAAGGACTTAAATTATCGGATTAGAAAAGATTCATAAACGATGAAACATCAGATTATAAAAAGTATTGTATCCATTTTTGTATTGCTCCTGCCTGTTATGGCAAGCGCACAGGAAGTCGTGATGGATGAACCGATCCTCTCACGCCACTGGGGTGACTATATCCTGCTGGCGATCGTGGTGGTCGTACTCATCGCTGCATTTTCAGCGATCTATAACCTGCTGAACCTGATGGTCAAGGCCCGTGAGGTGAAGATCTATGAAAAGCACGGACTAGAGAGTTTCCTCGAAGAAAAACGGCTGAATGAAGGTTCCTGGTGGCAACGTTTCAGCCGCCGGATGTCCGATATCGTCCCGATCGAGAAGGAAAAGGACATCATGTTTGACCATGACTACGACGGGATCAGGGAGTTGGACAATAATCTCCCTCCTTGGTGGCTCTACGGGTTTTACCTGACCATTGCCATCGCCATTTTCTATATGGGTTACTATCACCTTTCACCGTATGGAAAAACCTCAACAGAGGAATATGAAATGGAGATGGAAAAAGCTGCAGTAGAGGTTGAAAAATATTTGGCCCGGCAAGCCGACCAGGTGGATGAAACGAATGTGATTGCGCTGGCAGATGAAATATCAATCAGTGAAGGACAGGAAATATTTAACACGAATTGCGTGGCATGCCACCTTTCCCATGGTGGTGGAAGTTCTGTCAGTGTCGGACCGAACCTGACAGACGAATACTGGATACATGGAGGTGGGATCAAGAATGTGTTTAAGACGATCAAATACGGTGTGCCGGAGAAAGGCATGATCGCATGGGGCGAACAAATGCGTGCCTCTGACATGCAGAAAGTTGCCAGCTACGTATGGTCGCTGCAGGGCACAAATCCACCTGGTGCCAAGGAACCACAGGGTGAGATCTGGGTAGCCAGCGAGGAAGAAGAGGCTTCATCAAATGAAACCCCTGTGGACAGCACGGGGACGACGGGGATGAATTAATCCTTCTGAATTGAAACAGAATACCTTATGCACAACTTGGATCAGGAAAACCAGGAGGCTTTCAGGGATTCGATTGCAACTGTCGACGATCGGGGTGGGCGCATCTGGATCTATCCGAAAAAGCCTTCAGGCAGGTTTTACCGGTGGCGGACCTGGGTAAGCTGGATACTCCTGGCATTGCTCTTCGGGATACCCTTTATCAAACACAATGGGGACCCGATTTTCCTGTTCAATGTCCTGGAGCGCAAGTTCATCCTGTTTGGCATTGTGTTCACACCACAGGATATGCACCTGTTTGCCCTGGCCATGATTACCCTCATGGTTTTTATTGTGCTCTTTACGGTAGTTTTCGGCCGGCTATTTTGTGGCTGGGTATGTCCGCAGACGATTTTTATGGAAATGGTTTACCGGAAGATCGAGTACTGGATCGAGGGCGATGCGAACCAGCAAAGGAAATTGAACAAGGCCCCCTGGACACCACAGAAATTCTTTAAGAAAACACTCAAACACGCCATCTTTTTTGCCATTGCAGTATTGATCGCCAATACATTTTTGGCCTGGATCGTCGGGGTCGACAGGGTGAAGGAAATCGTCACGGAGCCGATATCCATGAATTATTCGGGGTTCGTTGCCATGCTTGTATTTAGCGGACTTTTCTATGGCGTCTTTGCATTCTTCCGTGAGCAGGTCTGTGTGGCCGTCTGTCCATACGGCCGGCTTCAGGGTGTCCTCCTTGTGAAAAACTCCATTGTGGTCATCTACGACTGGATCAGGGGTGAGCCCCGGGGAAAGATCAGGAAGAACAAGAATAAGGTGACAGAAGCATCACTGGATACACCAAAGCTGGGCGACTGCATTGACTGCAAATTATGCGTACACGTGTGCCCGACAGGCATTGACATCCGGAACGGGACACAACTTGAATGCGTCAATTGTACGGCCTGCATGGATGCCTGCGACGAAGTCATGGAAAAAGTCGGAAGGCCAAAAGGCCTGATCCGGTATGATTCGTTCGGAAATATTGAAACCGGAAAACAAAAGATATTTACACCGCGCGTGTATGGCTATGCCGCCATCCTGGTTGCCCTGATCTCGATCCAGGCGGTCCTGTTCTCCACAAGGTCTGATGTGGAAACGCTGTTTCTCAGGACCCCGGGAATGCTCTACCAGGAAGTGGATGAAGATCATGTCAGCAATCTGTACAATTACCAGCTGATCAACAAACGTGCACGTGATATCACGAATATCGAGTTCAAGTTGCTCACAGAGGGCGGGGAGATCAAAATGGTTGGCCGGATCCCGGATGTGAAGAAGCAGACTACAGGCAAGGGCGCGATGTTTATCGAAATGGAAAGAGACAAACTTGAAGGGAGAAAAACGGAACTGAAACTGGAAGTATATTCCAATGGTGAATTGATCGATAAGGCAAACACGATATTTATGGGGCCTGTGAAGTAGGTTTGCAGGGCCAGTCAAAATTGAATTGCGAAGGATGAAATTGAACTGGGGGACAGGGATTGCGATCTTTTACAGCGCGTTTGTGCTGGTGATGATATTCATGGTGGTCAAATCGGCACAGAACCAGTCACACCTCGTGCAGGAACATTACTATGACAAGGACCTGAATTACGAGGAATTCCGACAAAAACGCGAGAATGCACGGGATGTCAAACGGCAGGTCTCCATTCGTTATGAAAAGACGGAACGGCGCATCTATTTCGATTTCCCGAAAGACATCGATGCCGCAACAGGTGATATCGCATTGTATCGCCCATCAAACAAGTTCCTGGATAAGAAATTCAAGATCACACTAGATGAAGAAAAGCGGATGTATATCCCTGTGACGCGCGAGATCCCTGCCGGGCTCTGGCGGATCCAGGTGGACTGGGAAGCGGGCGGCCGGAAGTACTTCCAGGAAAAGACCATGGTATTGTAATGGAACTTTGGGCCGCGTTCATATTGGGCCTTTTTGGCAGTTTGCATTGCGTCGGGATGTGCGGTCCCATTGCCATGGCTTTGCCCCTGACGGCAAGGGAAAAGGGACAGATCGTATTTCAGGCCACGTTATACCATTTCGGACGAATTACAACGTACGCCCTGATGGGCCTGTTCATGGGGCTTTTAGGGTGGGGCATCGGGCTTGCGGGGTATCAGAAGGCCTTTTCGATCATTCTTGGCGCTTCACTGATCGTGATGGCTCTGTTTTCGATCTCCATCGAAAGGAAACTGCTCCAAAGCACCTTGTTCCAGAGGATCTTTGAATTGATCAAAAGAAAATTATCCTCGGCCCTGTCTATCCACAACAGGTCCAGCGCTTACAAGATCGGCATGCTGAACGGCATCCTTCCCTGCGGACTGGTTTATGTGGCACTGGCCGGTGCAGTGACAAGCCTGACAGCGACAAACGGTGCGGTCTATATGGCTGCATTTGGTTTTGGCACCATGCCGATGATGCTCGGGGTCATGGTTTTTGGAAATATGTACCGTAAATATTTTGTCCGCCTGCGCAAACTCATCCCGATTGGCCTGGTCCTCTTTGGGGCACTGCTCATTTACCGGGGGATCGTGCTTGATGTCCCATTCGACCTGAAATTCTGGGAAGACACCAACTTCCAGCCCATGTGCCATTGAAAGCCTGCATGACCCGAACCTTCCCAAATGCGTCGGAATGCTTTGTGCTTATTTTACGGCAAAATGAATATCTGTAATCAGTTCGCTGTCAGGCACTTCACCGGGCATGTTGCCATACGTTTCAAACGGGTCAATGCCTTTCACCAGCTTGATCTCCTTGTTCCGGTGCATGGAATACATCGTTGTCCACGCATTACCCAGGTGTTTGTAAGGCCCGATATGCCTTAAGGTGTATACCTGGATATCCGGGATGGTGCCCGAAACCAGATCAGCAGGGAGGTTGGGTGGAATTTTCCTGATCGGGATACCTGCTGTGTAGGCAACTTTGCCTTTAACCATGTCCCACTTATGGTAAATGGAAAACGGACCGCCGGTCACATCAGGGGAAGCTTCATCAGCGAAGGCCATTAACCTGGTGAAATCCCTCTCCATTTGGCGGCCGGACCGATCCTGCGTTGTTTCTGTCCGAATGCCGATATATTGAAAGCCCTGGTATGGCTCGACACCGTGAAATTCCAGTTTTGATTCTACTTGGCCTTTTTCGATATAATCCTTCAGCATGGCGAGGCCCCGCTCATAATCAGAGCCCACAAAAGCCTCCATTGATTTTTTCATCCAGAACATGAAAAACGGCAGGCTGCTGTTCATTGTCCAGGTCACTTTTGTGCCACTGTTTTTTTCCTGGCAATGAAATTCAACTTTCGAGGAAGATTTCCAGGGCTTGAGGAAATTCAGGTCGAAGTCAACCCGGTTTGGGGCCACTTCCTTCAGGACCTGCATATTTCCTGAGCCAACCCTTTTCCCGTCCCATTCGTAGTACTTGCCATCCGCCCGGATATCGACTTTTGCTTCCGGTTCGGAAATCAGCCAGGGTGACCAGCTTGTCCATGTATGAAAATCACTTACGGCCTTGTATACCTTTTCGATCGGTGCATCGATGAGGACCGACCTTTCAATGTGCATTTTGGGCATGTTTTCAGATTTTGTTTGCTTCAAATTACAAAATCATCTTCTTGTTTTCCTGTTTTTTCGATCACCAAAACACTCTGGCGTACGAACTTGGGCCTCATTCGGCCAACGTATTGAATTTTCCGGTTTCGGTTATCTTTAGAAAGTGGATATCCTGATCATCAGCATTGTTGCCTTTTTTGCATCGATCCTGACCTTTTTTGCTGGGTTCGGATTAGGAACCATCCTGCTGCCGGCTTTCGCCCTGTTTTTTCCAATTGAAGTTGCCGTGGCACTGACCGGAGTGGTACATCTGCTGAACAACCTGTTCAAGATGTTGCTGGTCGGAAATCATACGAAATGGAAGGTCGTATTCAAATTTGGAGTCCCGGCTATTTTTGGAGCCATCATAGGCGCCTGGCTGCTGGTTTACTTTGCGGGCAATACAGAGTGGTACTCGTATGAACTTTGGGGCCGGGAATGTGTCGTCACCCCTGCGAAAGTGGTGATTGCGGTCCTGATGGCATTTTTCGCCATCTTCGAGATCCTGCCATTTTACAAAACGATGGAAATCGATGAAAAATACCTGTCAGCAGGCGGGCTCTTCAGTGGTTTCTTCGGCGGTCTGTCAGGGCACCAGGGGGCGTTGCGAAGTGCATTCCTGATCAAGGCTGGCCTGCCAAAGGAAGCTTTTATTGCCACTGGTGTCTTTATTGCATCCATGATCGATATCTCGAGGATCAGTGTTTACTTTTCAAAGTCTGCGCGGCTACACCTGGATGAAAACTGGAGCCTACTCCTCTCCGCTGTAATTGCCGCATTCGCCGGGGCTATCATTGGAAAATTCGCCCTGAAGAAAATCACGATCAACTTCATTCATTACACCGTCATGGTCCTCATCCTGATTTTATCCGTATTGCTGGGTTTTGGCATCGTGTAATTTGTAAATTGTATCGAAATCATATCATCTTGGCCAGAATCCTGATTTTCATCATCCTTTTTTTCCTGCACTTCCTTCACGAAGGAACAAGAACGGGCTACCCGGAAATATTTGAAGCCTATACGGAGCCCTTGTCTGGTACGGACCTTGGCATACGCATGCAGCCTGTAGCCGGATCAATGGAACAGGGAATCGATTCATTCTGGATGAGTGCCTTTGAGATCACCTGGGATCTGTATGACCAGTTTCTTTTAAGGGAGACCGATGATATACTCTCCCCACACATGGGCAATGACATACTCATGGATATCGATGCGGTATCCGGGGCGACGACACCCTATGTCGATATGAGCAACGGCATGGGAAAGGGTGCACATCCGGTTGTCAACGTGACGCAATATGCAGCTTCCACTTTTTGCAAATGGTTGTCGGCCAAAACGGGCAGTTTCTACAGGCTCCCGACCGAATCAGAATGGGAACATGCCTGCCATGCTGGCAACAAGGCCAGGTTCAGCTTTGGCAACCGCACGAAAGAACTTGATGCCCATGCATGGCACGCAGGGAACTCTGGCGGAAAGTCCCATCCGGTTGGAAAAAAGGAACCGAATGCCCTGGGTTTATATGACATGCACGGAAACGCCGCAGAATGGGTGACCAGGGATGACATCAATACAACGGACCAGGCCGCACTGCCCCTTTATCCAAGGAAACTCAAGGGCGGCTCATGGAAGGATGAACCCAATGAATTGGCCATCACCGCAAGTTTGGCCTCTGAGAAACAATGGAAGATGCAGGATCCGCAGATCCCGAAAAGCCTCTGGTGGTTCACAAGTGCACCTTTTACCGGGTTCCGCATTGTGCGCCCGCTTCATGTTCCCGCTGAGCATGAAAATTGGTGGGTAAAGCCAGTAAAAGAGTTTGACTGAATTTTATGCAGCTCTCTGCACTTACCAGATTGATACAAACAGATATGAAAATGAAAAAAGCAAAGATCAACGAACCCAGGAGAACATTTGTAAAACAAGCTACCGTTATAGGCGCAGGTATCGCGCTCAGCAGCCTGCCTGTCTCTGCATTTGCCCATGCCGCGGGAAAGGATGAGATCAGGGTGTCTGTTGTCGGCTGTGGCGGGCGGGGCACAGGCGCTGCGGCTCAGGCCATCAAAGCAGACCCTGGAGTTAGGCTGGTGGCTATGGCTGATGCATTCCGTGACAATGTTGAGAAAAGCCTCGCAAACCTGATGGAAAACCCTGCCAACAGGGAGGCTATCATGGTTACTCCAGAAACCATGTTCGACGGGTTTGATGCCTACAAAAGGGCGATTGACATGTCCGATGTCGTGATCCTCGCGACACCACCGGGTTTCAGACCGGCCCACTTTGCATATGCGATCAGCAAGGGCAAGCATGTATTCATGGAGAAGCCCGTGGCAACGGATGTTGTCGGGATCAGGCAAATTCTGGATACAGCACGCGATGCAGAACAGAAGAAGCTGAATGTGGTCGTTGGCCTGCAACGTCGCTACCAGTCCAGCTACCTTGAGGTCGCCGACCGTGTGGCGAAAGGAAAGATCGGGGATATCATCGGTGGCCAGGTCTACTGGAACAGTTCAGGCGTCTGGGTTAGAGAGCGAGAACCAGATCAATCAGAGCTTGAATACCAGATGCGCAACTGGTACTATTTCAACTGGTTATGCGGAGACCATATCCTGGAGCAGCACATCCACAATATCGACGTGGCCAACTGGTTTATCGGGTCTCACCCGGTATCTGCCCAGGGCATGGGCGGGAGAGAAGTGCGAAAAGGGAAGGACCATGGCCAGATCTTCGATCACCATTTTGTTGAATTCGTCTATGCATCCGGAGCCGTGATTTCCAGTCAATGCCGGCACCAGCCCGGATGTTTGGCGCGTGTGGAAGAAAGATTCCAGGGCACAAAAGGATCGCTGGTTGTGGACTCATCCAACAAGGGGCTGATCCGGAATAAAAAGGGGAAGGTCATCTATGCGCATGACGGAAGCAATGATATCAATCCTTATCAGCAGGAGCACAATGCTCTTTTTGAGGCGATCAGGAAGGGGCAATTCAAGTTCAGCGATGCAGAAAATGCCGCGCATAGCAGCATGACAGCCATCCTCGGGAGGATGGCTACCTATTCGGGGCAGGAGATCACATGGGAAGGGGCGATGGATTCCAACCTGGACCTGGGTACGGGTGTGACATCGTGGGATGACACGCCTCCGGTGCTTCCTGATGAGGAAGGCAATTACCCTGTGGCTGTACCGGGGGTGACGAAATTTATTGGGTGATCAGGAAAGGAAGGGAAATGGAAGGAATTGATGAGAGAGTAACTAAAGTTTTAGTTATTAATTACGAAGAACTAGAACTTTAGTTACTTCCCTTTATTTACAGCTAATAAATCCAACCACATGAACAGAAGAAAATTTATCCAGGCTGGCATGATCACAGGTGCAGGATTATCGGCCGGACTGATCTCTGCAAGGGATAATTCAAACAAGTATAGCAAAAATGACAAGCCATTCCAGTTAAATTACGCACCCCATTTCGGGATGTTTCAGCACCA
>JARQTN010000198.1:33979-38848 GCA_029976695.1 Lewinellaceae bacterium | reverse complement strand
ACGCGGATTTCACAGGCCTACGCCATATGCCAGGCCGTGGATAGCCCGGCGTGCAAAATCCTGAATGACCTGTACCACCAGCAGATCACGGAGGGCAACCTGATCCCGAATATTGACCTCGCCTGGGAAGAGATCGCTTATTTCCAGGTGGGCGACAACCCGGGCAGGAAAGAACCCACAACCGGCGAGATCAATTACCTGAATGTATTCAGGCACATTCACCACAAAGGATATCAGGGCATCATTGGCATGGAGCACGGAAATGCATTTCCCGGAGTCGATGGGGAACGCAGGTTGATCGAAGCTTACAGGACGGTAGACGCTTTCAATTGAAATTCCTTGCGAAGGATTCGGTCCTTTCTTATCTTAAAGTGTTTTTTGGTACCATCGACCCTTCAGGGCAGGAACCTGAAGTTGTTGAAAACACCTGCATGTCATGCAAATTGTGATTGGCATATTCCTGATCCTTGTCCTGGTCCTTATCCTTTTGGTCGTCCTCTTGCTCTTTGTGCCGGTCAGGGTGATCGCGAGGAGCGGGGATCACCATTATGCATGGCAATGGGGCAAGCTGGTGTCTGGCATTCTCGTTCCAAACAGGAAGGAACCGCAAAAATCTTTCCTGAAGTTGAAAATCCTGTTTTGGTCTAAAGAGATCTATCCATTCAGGAAGAGAAAGGCGCACAAAAAGTCAAAGAAGAAAAAGCGGAAGCCAAGGCGTTCTTTCATCAAACCAGAGCGACTGAAATCCCGGCTAGTACCAGTCTTGAATTCCTTCAAAGTGGAACATTTCAGGGTAAATCTTGACACCGACGACTATGTGCTGAATGGCATCCTGTATCCGGTATTTCACGCCTTGACGAATGACAGGAGAAGGCTCGAAATAAACTTCAACGGAATCGTGGATCTGGATATACAAATCCAAAACAAGGGATGGAAGCTACTTTATGCTTTCCTTCGGTAAAAACATTCTTAAGAAAAACAATAAATGATGGACGTACAACTTGAAAGGATCGTGGAACTTGTGACCCAGCTGCTGGACAGCGAGGGGAAAATCAATACGGTCATTGGCAAGGAATTCCAACTGGGCGAATACAGTGTCGTGCCCGTCATGCGTTTCGGCATGGGGTTTGGCACCGGCGGACGAAAAATGGAAACCAAAAGTAGCGGATTCGGTGATGGATTCGGTGCCGGTGGCGGAATGGGACTTGAACCTCTGGGGTTTCTCGTATCAAAGGGAAACCATATTGAATTCATTTCCACACGGACGCATAAAGGCCTGGACTTCATATTTGAGAAGGTTCCGCACCTGATTGAACGATTCATGGATTCGAAAGAAAAGGATCCTGCAGACGATAAATAAAATCTGTTCTGATTTTCACGCCAGGTGGAAGCTGGATAGCAGATTCGTTTTTCATCTGGATAACAATGATCATGCTCTTTAAACTCGCGTGGCGAAACCTTTGGAGAAACAAGCGGCGTACACTGATCACGCTTGCCTCTATCTTTTTCGCCGTTGTACTTTCCTCCCTGATGATGAGCATGAAAGAAGGGACGTATACAAACATGATCGACTCCATGGTCGGGGCTCATGTCGGTTATATCCAGGTGCAGGACAGTGCATATGCACAAGATGAAAGTATTAACGACCTCATGCACTTTGACCAGCGGATACAGGACATCCTGAACAGCAATCAGCAAATCAGCAACTATGCCCCACGCCTGGAGAGCTTTGCGCTCGCCGCATCCAGGGAGGTTACGAGGGGTGTGATCGTCGTAGGTGGCGGCATCGAAGCGGAGCGCAGGCAGCACCAACTCGATCAGAGGGTCGTACAAGGCCGATATCCGGAAACAGGTGCACAGGTAGCCATGATCGGGAACGGATTGGCCGATTATCTCAAGCTTGGTGTGGGTGATACGATTGTATTACTCGGTCAGGGATACCATGGCGTCAATGCCGCCGGGAAATATCCCATATCAGGAATCCTGAAATACGGCTCACCGGAATTGAGCAAGCAACTCGTGTTCCTTCCTCTGCCAGTTGCCCAATACCTATATGGTGCAGAGAAGCTCATTTCGAGTGTGATTCTGGACATCAAGCACAAGGACCGGGTCCACTCGATTTCCCGCGACCTGAATCACTCCCTCCCCCCAGGCTATGTCGCACGTACCTGGGAGGAAATCATGCCCGAACTCAAAAACATGATCGAGACGGACCGGGTCGAAGGGTATGTGTTCATGTTTATTCTCTACATGGTCATTTCATTCGGGATTTTGGGCACCTTGATCATGATGATTGCAGAGCGTAAGCGTGAATTTGCCATCCTCGTAAGCATTGGCATGAAAAAATACAGGCTCGCGGCTACCTTCCTGATTGAAATCATCATTCTCGCAATGATCGGTGCGATCCTCGGGATCCTGGGGGCTTTCCCGGTTTGTGCCTATTTTCATGTGAACCCCGTTCGGTTCGGGGATCAACTTAAGGACATGATGGAGGAATACGGCATCGAGGCTGTCCTGCAGACTTCCCTCGATCCATCCATTTATATCCAGCAGGCAATCATCGTTTGCCTGATTTCGATTGTAGTCACCATGTACCCTTTCTATAAAATCACGAGATTGAAAGTCATGAATGCAATCCGGACATGATGCTCATCCGACTGGCATGGAAAAATATCTGGCGGAACAGGACGAGGAGCCTGGTGGTGATCATTGCGACGAGCCTGGGACTGTGGGCCGGCATTTTTGCCTCTGCATTCGTGAAGGGGATGATGGAGCAGAAAATCAATACGGTAATTGAAAAGGAGCTTTCCCACTTCCAGATCCACAACCCTAAATTCAAGGATGAATACCTGCCAGAATTCCTGATCCGGAATGACCAGGAAATTTTAGCTGACCTGAAGTCCAGGCCTGAGGTCAGGGGCACCGTTTCAAGGGTCATTTCCATGGGGATGATCTCCTCACCAAAAAATGCCGGCAGTATCCGGATCAACGGGATCATCCCCGAGGATGAAAAACTGGTAACCTCGCTGGACAGCAGGGTAGTGGAAGGGTCCTATTTCGAAGAAGACCGTAAAAACCAGATCCTGATCAGTCAAAAGACGGCAGACCACCTCAAGGTCAGGCTCAAGTCAAAGGTTGTGATCACCCTGCAGGATGTACACAGGGAAATCTCGGCGGGCGCCTTCAGGATCGCAGGCATTTATGCATCAGACAACCCGATGTTTGATGAAATGAATGCGTATGTCCTTCAGGATGATCTCCGCAGGCTGTTGGATATTGAGGAAGGCACCCACGAGATCGCTGTCCTTTTGAAAGAGCACGACATGGCGGAACCAATGGCCACAGAATACAGTAAAAAATACCCTGATCTTCTGGTGGAGCCATGGCTTGACCTGTCCAGCGGGATGCGGTATATGGTCGAGGCATTTGATACGTACGTGTATTTCATCGTCGGTATCATCCTCCTGGCCTTGATCCTCAGTATCATCAATACCATGCTGATGGCAATCCTGGAGCGGACAAGGGAAATCGGAATGCTCATGGCCATTGGCATGAACAAGCTCAGGCTCTTTGTCCTGATCCTGACAGAAACCGTATTCCTTTCGCTGATCGGAGGACCTGTGGGCCTGTTGATCGCATGGCTTACCGTACAGTATTTCGGAAAGCGCGGCATTGATCTCGTAGGAGCAGCTTACGGTGAAATGGGATTCGGAAATGTCGTGTACCCATTCCTCGAATTTGAGAGTTACATCGGCGTCACTGTCATGGTGATGATCATGGCCGTACTGGCAGCCATCTATCCCGCATGGAAGGCGCTCAGGCTGAGGCCCGTAGAGGCACTTCGCACAGATTAAGAAAAAGAAACAGACAACAGGATGCAAAAGGTGCTGGATTATATCTATGAACCCGATCGTCAATACCAAGATGTGCTCATATTCCTGCATGAACTGCTGACCGGCACGTTCGGGCTACAGCCCGTCCTAAGATATCGGATTCCCTTTTACGACCAGCATAGTTGGATCTGTTACCTGAACCCGGTCAGGAAAAAAGGAATCGAAATTGCTTTCATTCGGGGTAATGAATTATCAAACAGCCAAGGCATGCTCGATGCCCGGGGCCGGAAGCAAGTAGCCGGGATCATTTTTAAGGAGGCCAGGTCCATACCACTGGAGATGCTCGAGGAAATTATCCTTGAAGCCATATGGATCGATGAGCAGCAATATAAGCTCAAAAAGGAGAAACACACGAAATGATCCGGCAAATGGTCGACCCAAAACAACGTCCGATAGTGCCCTTTGAACTGGAGGATATCCATTCTCTATCAGGACTGCAGCCGGAAGGTTGGAGTACTCTGGATCCTGTATTCAGGTTTTATTTTCTCGCTTCATTTTGCACCCCGGTGAAAGTTCTGTTGGATGGTCAAATCGCCGGTGTGGGCTGTGCAATACGCCATCGGGGAACGGCCTGGATCGGGCATATGATCGTGCACCCAGCTTATCAGGGTCAGGGCATTGGAACAAGCATGACAAAATATTTGGTTGCATTATTGGAAAAAGAAGGATATTCTTCCATCTCTTTAGTCTCTACACCGGTTGCTGAACAGATGTATGCCCGCATCGGATTTAAACGCCAGTGGGTCTATAGGTTTTACAAGGAGCCACAGCATTTCAGGCCGCCGAAAATGCCAGACCTGATCAAGCCCTACACACATGCTTTTCTTGGAGAAATCCTGGCAATGGATCGGATGGTCTCATCAGAAGACAGAAAGCACATACTGGGATATCACGTGGAAAAATGCATGATGTTCATTTCACAAAACAGCATGCGCGGAGCTTTTTTTCCGACACTTGGGGAGGGGATGGTCATCGC
>JARQTN010000198.1:13799-33879 GCA_029976695.1 Lewinellaceae bacterium | reverse complement strand
AAAACAGCATGCGCGGAGCTTTTTTTCCGACACTTGGGGAGGGGATGGTCATCGCGGCCGATGAAGAGGCGGGACTTGAACTCCTGAAGCACAGGATGCTTTAAAAAACGATGGCCGTCGTCCCGGAAGAAAATGCGCCTGCGATCGATCTCCTCGGGTCCATGAAGATGCAGGGAAACAGGCATGGGATCCGGATGTACTATGGCAAACCGGTACAGCTGAATCCCCAAATGCTGTATAACCGGATTGGTGGGAACGTGGGGTAGGTGTACGAGGTTCTTCCGGGATCTCAAGATAATCTTCCTTCCGGCTCCAGGTTCAATAGATCTTACCGCTACGTTCAACAATGATCATAAGATTGTAAACCCGGACATAAAAAAACCCGGCAAGAAACTTACCGGGCTAAAACAGGAATTGTCTTTTTTACATCATCCCCAAAGCCTTCGTGAGATAGGTCGTGAGGAATGGGAGCGTCACCCAAAACCACTCTGGTTTATAGATGAGGAACAGGATAAACGCGACCAATGAGACCAATGTGATCAGCCAGTACCGTCCCCTGTGTTCATTTGTTTCTTCCCGGACTTGTGTTTCCATGAATGCTTCTGTTAATCTGCCAGCAAAATTAAAAAAGTGTCCGGTTTACCGGCAGTGATTCGCATGAATTTATGCGTCCTTTTTTTCTGAATCACTTGACTCAGCATCTTCGTCCTGTTCATCGCTTTCACCTTCGGCATCCTCTTCGGCAATTTCATCAGCAGCTTCCGTGATTTCCTCGGCAACCTCATCGGCCAATGAAACGACTTCCTGATCCACATCCGCAGCAGTCTCTACAACGTCCTCCACAAGATCGGACGCTTCATCTTCCGTATCCAGGATGGCATCATCAATCAGGTCATCACCATCACCGTCCAGGTCTTCCATGCCGACGGTGCCGCGTTGATCCTTCTCTTTCGCTTCAGGAGGATCGCTTTCTTTACCTACAATCGTTGGCTTCCCCATTGAATAATCGCCTTCGGCAAAGCGCGCTGCCTTGGAAAAGAAATCGTCATCATCCTTGAGCAATTCCTTCTCGCGCAATTTCTCATTGACTGATTTATCTGCCCACCCGTCACGATCGGCATCGACTTTATCCATCTCCTTTTCGATCTGTTCATCCAGCTTTTTGGACCGCTCCAGCATATCATCAATGCCTTCATCCAGCTTTTCCTTTGCCTTTGAAGCAAGGTCTTTTGCCTTTTCAGATACTTTTCCACCAACCTCCTCAGCCTTCTCCCAGAATTCATCCGACTTCTCGACCATTTCGTCCAGCGCTTTACTACCGGCTTTCTTTGCTTTCTGAAAAGCTTCACCTGCCTTTTCTTTCAGTTCATGGCCTTCTTTCCTGATCGCTTCTTCCACGATCTTCTCGTCCTTTTTTACTTCATCAACCACTTTGTCCTTTTTATCCCAGAGATCATCCACCAGATGTGACGCAAAATCCTTCGCATCATCCATCACGTCTTCTGCTTTGTCAAATGCCTTGTCCCCAAGGTCCTTTGCTTTATGTTTTACTTCATCAAAAGCCTCTAATGTTTTTTCAGACAGTTCCTCTCCAATTTCCTTTCCTTTATCGGCAGCTTTCTTCGCCGCACTCTTGGCCACGGATTTGTTCACCCAGAATAATTTCTTGAAGTCATCTAAAATTCCCATTGGATTCAAGTTTTTGATTAAAATTCATCCATGTAAAATAAGAAAAATGGATCAGACAGGCCCTCCATCCGTATTCGCCAGTGTAAAATCATCGTGAATTCATCTCCACAATCGCGTTCGCCTGTATTGCATCCCAAACAATGCAGGCGCGCATCCGGCGAAGATGACAGCAAGCCTGAGAAACTGCAGAATACAAGGACAGGCGAACGGGATATCTACCTGATTGATGCGGACATGAAACCTACTGAAACCTCAACGATCCGATCCAGGATCTGGTCTGGTGAAACACCACTTGATTTGAGTGTCCTGAAGCTGTGGTCCGCACCCTCCAGGATGTTGATTCTGGCATGATGAAGTTTCTCGACAGCCTGGCTGATCAATCGCAACTCTGCCAACGCATCCCTTGTTCCCTGGTGGAACAGCATCCCATGGGGCACATCTGCAAGATGTTCAGCCCTCTTCGTATCTGGTTTGCCTGCTGCATGCAGCGGAAATCCAAAGAAGATCAGGCCTTTTGCCTCGGAAAGGCCGCCCAAAGCTGCCCACTGGCTGATCATCCTTCCTCCGAAAGACTTGCCCCCGGCAAAAACAGGTAAACCATATCGATCTCCGTATTCAAGTGCTCTCCCGAAGGCTGCCTCAATGGCAGCATGAGCAACAGCTGGCCTGTCAGGCCTTTTCTTTCCTTCTTCCATGTAGGGAAACTGAAAGCGGAGTGTGGCGATATTCTGGTGTTCAAATCGATCTGCAAGTCCAGCGATGAACGGGTGCTCCATGCCGGCACCCGCGCCATGGGCCAGCAGGAGGATATACCGGAACTCAACTGCAGGGAACTGGAAAACGCCTGATACAGTCCGATCAATCGAAGGTATCCGGATGCGAACTTTTCTTTTCATCAGTTCATGGACTGACCTTTACCGTAATGATGGACTGGACAAATACGATGGTCAGGCTTTCATACGCTGAGCTTCCTTATAATATTTCCAGGGTACGAGCAGCATGCCGAAGCATTCCCCGTCCTCTTTGCCCAGGTGTTTGTGATGGATCTTGTGCGCTTTTCTGATGGCCCTGAAATAGGTATTGTCTGTCCTGCGGAACAGCTTGAACCGCTGATGGATAAAAATATCGTGCACGAGGAAATAGGCCATACCGTATAGGGTAATGCCCAACCCGATATAGAAGAAAGGCGTCATCACCCCCCCGTAGAGTCCATAAAACATGAATCCTGCCCCCGGAATCGCAAAAATGAGGAAGAAGAAATCATTGCGCTCAAACCAGCTTTCATGATCCTTGTTATGGTGGTCCCTGTGGAAAAACCAGAGCAAGCCGTGCATGATATACTTGTGGGTCGCCCATGCAACAAATTCCATGATAAAAAACGTAATCAGGACGATGGCAATATTTAGCAGCATAATCAGATAACTATTTTATTTTGATCAAAATTACAATGTTTTCGATTTTCGAAAAAGATCAATACATCCCCAGCCTGGCCGTGACCATACAGCGCATTGTAAGCAGCAGCTTCTGCCAGTTCGGCACCCTGATCCGCTCATCCAGGATCCTTTCAGGGCGCACACCGCGGATCTTTTTAAAAAGCCTCAGGTAATAGACATATGCTGTGTATACACCCATGCGGGCACCTACCGGCAGGCGCTTGATCCCTTCAAGAGCGGCCTTGAAATCCGCTTCGATATCCTGTTCGATGTGCTTTTTATCTTCTTCCGAAAACTTGTTGAAATCAAGGTTCGGGAAGTAGCTCCTGCCCAGGTTGAGGTAGTCCGCACGAATATCCCTGAGGAAATTGATCTTCTGGAAAGCGCTGCCCAGGCGCATGGCCGGCTCTTTCAATGTAGCGTACTTGTCATGGTCTCCCTCTGTAAAGACATAAAGGCACATGAGACCGACAACCTCAGCCGAGCCCAGGATATACTCCTCAAATCCGCGCTGGTCATAGGAAATCTCTGACAAATCCATTTCCATGCTCTTGAGAAACTGCTCCACGAGTTGGAGGTCAATCTCATAGGTCCGTACCACCTCCTGAAAACTGTTCAGTATCGGGTTCAGGCTAATGCCACGTTCAATTGCATCGTATGTGTCTTCCTTGAATTTCTGCAACAGGACTTCCTTGTCGTATTCATGGAAACTGTCCACAATCTCATCAGCAAGGCGGACAAACCCATAGATCGAATAGATCGGGTAATGGAAACGCTTGTTGAGCAGTTTGATCCCCATTGAGAAGCTCGTGCTGTAAGTACACGTCGTGATCTTGCTCAATCGCCTGGATAGTGTGTCATAGATCCGCTTCATTGAATTATACAGTTGTGTATTTCGATTTTATTTTCTGGACTTCCTTGCCGGCAATCACACCTGAAATGACGGCAGGTGGCATCCCGGGGCCCGGGACAGTTAGTTGCCCTGTATACAACAGGTTATCCAGGTGTCTATTCTTCATCTTGGGTTTCAGAATTGCCGTTTGGCGGAGCGTATTTGCAAGTCCGTATGCATTGCCCTTGTATGCATGGTAATCAGATTCGAAATCCAGGATGCAATAGGATCGTTTATACACGATCCTGTCACGGAAGGAAACCCCGCAAAAAGCCTCGGTCCTTTTCAGCATCAGGTCAAAGTAGGTTTCCCGTGTTTCAGGTGTGTCTTCGAGTCCCGGTGCAATAGGCATCAGGAAAAACAGGTTCTCCTTGCCTGCCGGGGCAACCGAAGGATCTGTTTTTGAGGGACAGCACACATAAAACTGGGGGTCTGTAGGCCAGGCCGGTTCATCATAGATTTCGTGGGCATGGAGGGTGAAGTCGGTATCGAAAAACAGGTTGTGATGCTCCAGGCGTGGAAGCTTTCCATCCACACCTACATAGAAAAGCAGGCTTGAGGGCGACATCGTCCTACGCTCCCAATATTGTTCACTATAATTCCTTTTTGACTCGGGAAGAAGTGTTTCGAAATGGTGGTAGTCAGCAGCACCGATGAAAAAATCAGCCTCAAATACATTGTTTTCCGTTTCCACAGCAGTGATGTCCCTGCCTTCTGTCCGCACGTTTTTCACCTCTGAAGATGTCAGGATCTCGACACCCAACTCGGCAGCGAGTGAGGCGAATCCTTCAATCATTTGATGCATGCCACCCATCGGGTACCAGGTTCCCTCAGCCAGCGCCGAGTAATTCATAATGCTGTACAGGGCTGGTATTTGACGTGGTTTGGCCCCCAGGAACAGAACCGGGAATTCCATTAATGCCCGCAGCTTGGGGTCTTTAAAATAACGGGCCACATATTTATCAAAAGGCTTCAACAGGTCCAGCTGCCATGCTTCCCTGAGCAGGTTTATTTTTGCGAACTCAAAAATGCTATGGGCAGGCAGGTAGATAAATTCGGACATGGAAACTTCATATTTCCGTTTTCCTGCTTTTAGGAACTCGGCAAGTCGGCCAGATGCCCCCCGCTCGATTTGTTCGAACAATGAATGGATTTCCCGCACATCAGCCGGGAGCGGAAGGGTTTCGTCTTGTCCGAAAATGATCTGGAAGCCGGGGTCCAGTTTTACAAGGTCATAATAGTCACTTGCCGATTTTTCAAACCTGTTGAAAAAAGACTCAAATACGGACGGCATCCAGTACCAGCTTGGCCCCATGTCAAAGACAAATCCTTCTGCCGTGTATTGCCTTGCACGGCCCCCGACCTGTTCATTTTTCTCTAAAACCTGGACGTGATACCCATCCCGGGCCAATATGCAGGCAGCAGATAATCCTGCCAGGCCTGCACCCACTACGATTACTTTTACACCTGTTTGTGTTCTGGTCTCACCTGCCTGCATCATATTCAAGAAAACGCCGAATAAAAGAATTGGTTCGTAACCCGGGACTAAAATTAAGATTATATCATAATTTAAAAGAATTCTATTTTCTTTGCTTTTCCAGAGATGAATGTAGATCCGTCAGGCAGCAATTCAAACGCGGAGGATTTGACGCGCAAGGTCAAAGCATTATTCAGGTACCGGCACATACCTGAGCTCCTTTCCATGTCTGAAATTCAGGAAGCAGGAAGACTGAGGGACAAGCTCATTGCGCTCCAGTTATCCATCTATCATCTGGACCACTATCTGGAGACAAACTGGGACATGGACAAGGGTGCCCTGGATGAGTACTGGAACGCCATCTATGCCTCTCTCCTCAAACTGGGTATCATGGGCGGCAAAGCGATCGACTGGTGCAGTGAGATCAGGCAATACCAGGCGCATGAATTGAACATGCGGAAAGGGCGTTGGCCGGTACAGATTGATTTTCGCCAGCTCTACTACTACAAATCCTGTGATGTGCGGTTGATCAGGCGGATCATCTATGCGGATGCCACAACGATCGAAAGCAATATCCCCTTTGACGACTGGGTGTATTACGATTTCATCACCGAAATCAATGATGATGTGGATGATGTGTTCGAGGACATGGAAACCATCAACGGCAACCGGTTCCTCGTTTCCATCCTCCAGAGGGGGAAGGAAGAAACCCGAAATGAGTTTATGCAAGAGATCGCAGCGCTTGAAAAGGAAATGGCCGACCATTTTGGAAAGCGGGTCAAGACACCCGGGCAGCAGGCTCTACTGACCTGGTCAAAAATCCGTTTTGTTGAAACCCGTGACCTGCTCGAAATGCAGCTGCACCGGATCCAACCAAAGATGCTGGAAAAAGCACTCATCAGGCCATACCTGGAACAGGATCAACACAAGCTTTGACCAAGAATCACCGGGCTTTTTCCTGGATCGTTGCCTCGGCACGCAGCAGCTGAATTTCATCCAGTTTGGACCTTCATTCTGAACAGGATTTTTTCTGCTTCAATAGCGGTCAGACAATACGCTTCTATTTTGTTCCCACCCCTGATTTCAGTATCTTCCATTCTTCAATCATCAAATGAATTTTTATGAAACGGATCCTTTTATTGCTCGCTTTGTTCATGCTTGTTTCTTCACTTGGGATAGCCCAGAAAAGGAAGAAAGAAGAGAAAAAAGAAGAAGAGAAAACACTCCTTGAAGAAACCAGTTTTTCCGGTCTCAAATTCCGGTCTTTGGGGCCCGCGCTCACATCAGGGCGGATCTCCGACTTTGCTGTTCATCCCATAAACCACAAGGTCTATTACGTCGCGGTTGCATCAGGAGGGGTATGGAAGACAGAAAATGCAGGCACAACTTTCAAGCCGATATTTGACAGCCAGGGCAGTTATTCCATCGGGTGTGTGTCGCTTGACCCGAACAATCCAGAGACAGTCTGGGTCGGGACGGGGGAGAACAACAACCAGCGGTCTGTAGCATACGGTGACGGTGTTTACGTTTCGCACGATGGGGGTAAATCATGGAAGCACAAGGGCTTGAAAAACTCGGAGCATATCGGAAAGGTGATCGTGCATCCTGACAATTCGAATGTCATTTATGTCGCCGCCATAGGCCCGGTCTGGTCACCCGGTGGCGATCGCGGGGTCTATAAATCCACCGACGGGGGAGATTCCTGGACCTGTGTGCTTGAAATTGATGAGCATACAGGCGTAAATGACCTGATCATGGATATCACAAACCCGGATGTACTCTATGCAAGTGCCCATCAGCGCAGGCGGCACGTCTTCACATACATTGGCGGAGGGCCGGGATCAACGATCTACAAATCAACGGATGGCGGTGAGACGTGGCGGAAAGCAGACAAAGGATTGCCCTCAACAGATATGGGCAAGATTGGCTTTGCCCAGTCACCGGCTGACCCCTCTGTCATTTATGCAATTGTAGAAGCTGCAGAGGAAAAAGGTGGCGTGTTCAGGACAACCAATGGCGGCGCCTCATGGGAAAAACGTGGTAGCCATTCCACAAGCGGTAACTATTACCAGGAGATCATCGCAGACCCGAAAAACCCGGATGTCCTCTACTCGATGGATACCTGGATGAAAGTGTCTACGGACGGCGGGAAGTCATTCCGGAATGTCGGAGAGGATGCCAAGCACGTGGATAACCATTGTATGTGGATCGACCCGGATGATACCGACCATTGGCTCGTCGGGTGTGACGGCGGGATCTATGAAACATGGGATGCTGCAGATACATGGCATTTCAAGGAAAACCTGCCGGTTACCCAATTTTACAAAGTGGCGGTGGATAACGCAGAACCTTTTTACTACATCTATGGAGGAACGCAGGACAACTTCAGTATGGGCGGGCCTTCAAGGACGATATCTTCAAATGGGATCGCGAATGACGAATGGTTCATGACCCATGGTGGTGACGGATTCGAATCTCAGGTCGACCCTGAAAATCCGAATATTGTATATGCTCAATCGCAGTATGGTGTCCTGGTGAGATATGACAAACTCAGCGGGGAGGAAGTCGGCATCCAGCCACAGGCGCGACCCGGAGAAAATGCCTATCGCTGGAACTGGGACGCACCGCTTGCCGTGAGTGCCCATCGTCCCGGACGCGTCTACTTTGCGGCAAACAAATTGTTCAGGTCTGATGACCGGGGGAACAGCTGGGAAGTGATCAGTGATGACCTGACTGCCCAGATCAACAGGAATGAGCTTACAGTCATGGGGCGAGTCTGGGGCATAGATGCCCTGATGAAAAATGCATCCACATCCCCGTATGGCACTATTGTGGCATTCTCGGAATCCCCGCTGGAGGAAAATACGCTTGCCGTCGGCACCGACGATGGGCTGATCCAGATCACGAGCGACGGAGGGGATTCCTGGACAAAAATCGACGGCGTCAGCGGGGTTCCGCCCAGGACCTACGTCAATGCCATACTCTGGTCACAACATGATGCAAATACGATCTATGCCTGCTTTAACCGCCATAAGGAGGGGGATTTCAAGCCTTACCTGTACAGGAGCAGGGACGGGGGTGTCAGCTGGCAATCAATTGCTTCAGACCTTCCTGAAAGAGGAAGTCTCTATAGCATTGCGGAAGACCACGAAGACCCGGACCTCCTGTTTGCAGGTTCAGAATTCGGCGTATTCTTTACGAATGACGGTGGGAACCACTGGAAAAAACTCTCTGCCGGGTTACCGACAATTGCAATCCGGGACATTGCCATCCAGCAGCGCGAAAACGACCTCGTCCTTGGCAGTTTTGGCCGCGGGTTCTATGTGCTCGATGACTACAGTGTCCTGCGCAACCTGAAAGAATCCGATCTCGCGCAAGAAGCAAGCCTGCTTGCGGTCCGTGATGCATATGCATTCGAATACGCCTATCCTTACGGCCTTCCTGGCAAGGCATTCCAGGGGGACAGCTGGTACCAGGGGGATAACCTGGGCAGTGAGGCGATCTTCACGTATTATGTAAAGGAAAAGGTCAAAACACTGAAGGACCTGCGCAAGGAAGAAGAGAAAAAACTGAAGAAGGATACGGCTGATGTCCCATATCCGGAATATGCGGATCTCGTCGCCGAAAATGAGCAGGAAGACCCGATGTTCTATTTCATGATTTCTGATGCAGACGGGAACACCGTACGCAAACTTGAAGCAAAACCCGGTTCCGGCGTACAACGGATCCACTGGGATTTACGGTATGCTCCAAAAACGCCCATCCGCCTGACCAGGAGCAGCTTTTATAACCCGTTTTCCAGCCCGGATGAAGGTGCCCTTGTGGCCCCGGGAACCTACACTGTGACAATGAAAATGTGGGAGAACGGCATGCTGAGTGACCTTGCCGGGCCGGTTTCGTTTAGTGTAAAACCATTGGGCAACAATGTATTGCCGGCAGAAAACAAGGAAGCATTAGCCGAATTCCAGCGCAATGTGGAATCCCTCGCAGGTAAAGTACGCGGAGCCCAGAGACTCATCTCGGCTGTCGAGAATGAACTCAGTCATATCCGGAAAGCGATCCTTTGGCTGGATGAACCGGGCGAGATGTACATGAATGAAGTCCTTGGCATCGAAAAGCAATTGCGCGATATCCGGAAAGAGCTGAACGGAGACCCTGTGGCATCAAGGCTGGACATCGATACCCCGCCATCCATCTCAAACAAGATCGGCACGGTGATGTACGGCAGCAAATATTCGAGATCGGCACCGACAGCCACTCACCAGAGACTCTATACCGAGGTGCAGGATATGTTCCCGCCGGTGGCAAAACGGCTCAAAGCCCTTGTCGAGGGTCCGCTTGCCAACCTGCGTGAAAAACTGCAGGAAGCAGGTGCCCCGTATACACCAAACGCAATGCCTGTCATGCAGGCGCCATGACAGGCAGTATGCCGGAAATCAGAATTTAGGTGTACATTTGATACAGATCACAAACAACAGGACGCACTCCGTTGTTTGTGGTCTGTTTTTTTGGGCATGAATGAATAGAAATGAACGAAGAAGAAAGGAAGATTCTGATCTCCCGCATCTCAAGGAATATCGAGCGGACAAAAGAGAAAATAGAAGCAATGGAGGAGATGACCCAGCCTATTGCACCTGAAAACAGTATCGGGCGGGTTTCACGCATGGATGCGATCCAGAATAAAAGTGTTATGGAAGCCGCACTCAGGACGGCGCGGGAAGAATTGGAAGACCTTGAATATGCCCAGAAACATATCCACGATCCCGGTTTCGGCATATGCAAAAAATGTAAAAACGAGATCGATGTGAAGAGACTGATGCTGATGCCTGGCAGCCTATACTGCATCCGGTGTGCCAATTGAATGCGGGCACCCCTCTCAATCGCTGTATTCCATATCCAGAACAATCCTGATCTTCCAGTAGTCCACAGCTCCACCAAGCCGGTCATGTACTTCGCCCAGGACATGGTCACCTGGCTCTTTTGGCAATGCCCCCCGGATCCTTGATACGTCTTCTGCCGGGATATGATCCAATGGATCGATGGGAAAACCATTCTTCCACAACCGGACAAGGTGGCCCGCAACACTACTGAAAGCAAGGCCCCTTTCGCTGGCAATTTCCTGGAGGCTTTTGCCCGCCTTCAGGAGCTGGTACGATTCGATGTAGGTACTGCCTTTGTCGTGATGTTCCACCTTGAAGTCAAAGATCAGGTCACGGAATTGGGAACCGAACCGCTCTAGCTTTGCATCGCTCATGCCTTCAACCTCCGAAAATGCAGTGTATGTCGATGGCCTGTTTCGCGCCATATCCTCAATTGTAGCATCTGAAAAAACCTGGTGTGGTGCAACTTCTTCGCGGATTGCAACGCTGTTTCGCAGTTGATGCAGCCTTGCGCGCAACTCCTCGTACATCAGCTGTTTTTTCGTTTTCTTTTTCACACGCTGCTGCCTCCCGAATTCTGGCTTATCCCTTGGCGGTTCAGCCATCTCAATCGACTTTCTTTCCCTGATCAGTTCTTTCCCTGCCTGGGTGACTTTAAGCCACTTGTGCTGTATGTAGGCAATGTCCAGGTAGCCCAGGTGGATAAGCTGCATGAGGTAATACTGCCAGTCACCGGAAGAAATTTCCTTTCCAATTCCATATGTACGGATCTTGTGCAATCCCTTTTTCAACAGGTACCCTTTTTCCGCACCGCGCAGGTGATCGATCAGTGTGCCCATCGCCACACGCTCCTGCAAACGAAGGATTGCCGAGAGTGCCTTTTGTGCAATGACTGTCCCGTCAATATACTGCGGTGGATTCTTGCAGATATCACAATTTCCACAAGCCTTTGTGTAGGGGTCGTTAAAATAGTTCAGAAGCGTCCTCCTCCGGCAGGTCTTCGACTCCGCATACTGCATCATGCGGTTGAGCTTTTCCTCCTGGATCTCCCGGATGGGACTATCCTCGATAAATGACCTCAGTTTCATCACATCTGCCCAGGAATAGAAAAGTAGGGTGTCCGCGGGCAAACCGTCACGGCCGGCCCTCCCGATCTCCTGGTAATAGCCTTCAATGTTCTTCGGCAGGTTATAGTGGATGACCCACCGGATATTCGACTTGTCGATCCCCATGCCGAAAGCGATCGTGGCACAGATGATATCCGTCCTGCCATGGATAAAATCATCCTGTACCCGGTTCCGCTCCGCAGACTCCATCCCGGCATGATAGTAAGCTGCAGAATAGCCACGCTCGATGAGCTTGTGTGCCATGGACTCGGTACCCTTCCTGCTCAGGCAATAGACAATCCCTGCCTGGCCCTTGTGTTCACGGACAAACCTCAGGATATACTGCAAACGGTTCTGCCCAGGCATAACGGTCAGGCTGAGGTTAGGCCGGTCAAAGGATGAAACAAAAGACCTGCAATTTCGTAAATGCAGCTGGTCGATGATATCCTGCTGGGTTACTTTGTCTGCGGTAGCAGTGAAGGCAGCAATCGGAATGGAAGGAAACAATTCCCTCAGTTTGCCAAGCTTCAGATAATCCTCCCTGAAATCATGGCCCCACTGCGATACGCAATGTGCTTCATCAATCGCGATAAAGGAAACCTTCAGCCCCTTGACAAAACGGAGAAAACCATCGCTCATTAATCGCTCAGGGGCGAGATACAGCAGTTTGATCTTTCCCAAGAGGACAGCCTGCTTCATCTCGGATTGCCTGGCGGAAGAAAGTGAACTGTTCAGGAATCCGGCAGGGATCCCGTTCATGCGTAATGACTGGACCTGGTCCTTCATCAGCGCAATGAGCGGGCTTACCACAATGGACAACCCGTCGAATATCAACGCCGGGATCTGAAAACAGATCGACTTCCCCCCACCTGTCGGCATGATCACGAGATTGTCATTGCCTTCCAGGATGGAGGAAACGACTTCTTCCTGCAGCGGCCTGAAGGCATGGTAGCCAAAAGATTGTTCGAGGACTTTGCGGGCTTCGTTCGTTTTGTCAACCGTTAATGACATCTGGATGAATTTAGCAGTTCTTTTACAAATGCAGCAATTTCTGCCCATGAGCAGGTTGTGTTGGATATCATTGCTTTATTCTTAACGTACCATTTTTTGCCGAAATGTCCCCCGGAAATTGTGAAAAAATCAGGATTTCATGCCATTCATGGCATGCCGGTAACCGAACGTGCCAATCAGCCTGTGATACACATCTGCAATGGGCAACCCCATGACATTGGCAAATGAACCTTCAATCCGGTTGATTTTGGTCCAACCGATCCACTCCTGGATACCATATGCCCCGGCTTTGTCGAAAGGTTGATACTTGTCGATGTAGGAAAAGATCTCTGCATCGGACATCGGGAGCAGATATACTTTCGTGCGGTCTGAAAAACACTCCCTGGCCGTATGGCTGTACAGGCAAACACCAGTGATCACTTCATGTACCCCGTCAGCCAGATCACTGATCATCTCGAAAGCATGCTCCCGGTCTCCGGGTTTTTCAAGGATACGACCGTCCTTGATGACAACCGTATCTGCCGTAATCACGATCCCGGAATCAATTTTTTCAAGCGCCACTTCGGCCTTTCGTTTTGCCAGGTACACGGCCACCTCACTGGCGGGCAGGGTGTCAGGATAGACTTCCTCGACTTCGATGTGAATCCTTGAGAATGGGATATCAGCAGCCTCCAGCAATTCCTTTCGGCGCGGTGACCCGGAGGCAAGGTATATTTTCATTTCGTTGAACATATTGATGAGGTTTGATCAATAAAGCAAGAACACGATGATGCCAACGAGCATGATCACTTTGATGTATTGTGAAATAAAATGCAATTGCCCCTGGCTGTCGGACCTGGCCAGGAGGATCATGTTGTGCACCATCATCAGGGAAATCAGCAAAACACCGGCATTGAGCATGGTTGGTACAACCTTCCAGCTCCAGGCCAGCCAAATGGCAAGGCTCAGGACCGCCAGGCTACCCACTGCAGTCCCGATGACTATTGCTTTCCTTTTTCCTAAGCGAAGGGGGAGTGTATGTGCAGACGCAATCCGGTCGCCCTCCATATCCTCAAGGTCCTTTACAATCTCCCGGTAAAGTGTCATGATGGCGGCGAACCACATTAAACCTATCATGATATTCAGCAGGGACGGGTTGCCTGATTCGAGAACTTCATGCCCAAGGTCCGGGATGAGGAAGACAAAAACGGCAACACCACACATCAAACTGACAAGGATATTCCCCCCAAGGAAACTCTTTTTCCACCATACTGAATAGCTGAGCAGCAACCCGGTGGCCAGGAAAAAACCGGGAAGGTAAATGATCTGGTCAAAATTGAGGACAAGCCCCGTCGCCGCTGCCACACCTGCGCATACCAGTGAAACGTATATCTCCCATCCGGCACGCTTGCTGATCACATTTCCAACAACCACCTTTCCGGGTCGGTTTACAAGGTCAATATCCACATCCCGGATATCATTGACCACATATCCGGCCGCTGTCACAAGGAGGGTCGTTAAAATGAGCAACAGAACGCCGGGGATGTCGAGCGAACAGCCGCCATACCCGGCATTACAAGCCTGGTAGAGGCGAAATGCAACAAGGCCCTGTAAGACAATGATCAAGGCGAGATTGCGCCATCTGACTAGCCTGAGAAAAGAAGATATCTCCATGAACGCCAATCGAAAAAATATAAAGGAATCCCTTTTGGCGTTTAAGATAATCCTATATATTTAAATATCACTTTTCAGCTGCACGGTGCATCCTGGAAAACGTAGTTTCAGAACGACATGGCCGAAATCGAAAATTCTTCCGAACAAAAAAACTTCAAATTCAAGGAGTTGCGCGTCTATTCCTCCACGGAATGGCTGGCGGACAACAAGAAGAAGTACAGGCAGGTTTATGACCGTTTTGAAACGACCTACATCTATGCCGAACTTAGTTTTTACAATAAACTGTTTGATAAGGAGGTCTGGGAGGTCGATATCAAGCTGAAATGCTTTTCCATCAAACGCAACAACAAGGAACTGTGCCGGCTCCAGTTCAAGAGGAAAGTCAGCAAATACGACAATATCGTCTACGTACGCGAAGGCTGGGGAAACAAGAAAGAGGGGACTTTCTGGAAAAAAGGCACCTATTATTGGGAAGCCTATGTCAATGATGAAAAGGTCGCGACCAAATATTTCTACGTGGAGGACGGCGGTGAAGAAGATGAATACGGCAACCGCAGGTACATTGGCCTGAAGTCGCTCAGGCTTTATGAGGGCCAATACGACGATGTCGGCCAGGATGACCGGAATTACTACCGGGTATTCAGTGCGGCCGATACACAGTACATCTATGCGGAGACAACACTGGCCAACCTCAATGCCGACGAATCCTGGCAATGTGAACTCTTCACGAAATTCTACAATGAAGCACGCGAACTGAAAGGACAGGTGATCCGTCTCCAGACGATCAAGAAAGGGCAGGAGGAAATCCAGATCACGGCGGGCTGGGGAAGCAATGTCAAGGGGAGCTGGAGGCCTGGCAACTATACCGCAGAGGTTGTATTCCTTGACCAGTTGCTCGCAGTGATCCCGTTTGAGGTCGGCGAGGAGTATGAAGAGGGTGTGCCACCCATCCAGCTGCCGAACGGGTATTCTTCCCATTTCATGTACGAGGACGAAAATTTCAACCAGAGCTTCGAGGAAGTGATGGAGGAATTGAATGCACTCGTGGGATTGAAGGAGATTAAAAAGCAGGTAAAGGAACATGCCCAGTATATCAAGTTCCTGCAGCTGCGGCGGGAAAAGGGTTTCGAGGAAAAGGAAGAGATGAATGTACACTCCGTTTTCATCGGGAATCCCGGAACAGGAAAAACCACAGTTGCCAGCATGATGGGCAAACTGTACAAAAAAATGGGCCTTTTAACAAAAGGGCATGTGCATGAAGTTGACCGCGTGGATCTCGTCGGTGAATATATCGGGCAGACCGCACCCAAAGTCAAGGAGGCGATCGAAAAAGCAAGGGGCGGCGTGCTGTTTATCGATGAAGCCTATGCACTGGCCAGGGCCAATGATGACACAAAAGACTTTGGCCGGGAGGTGATCGAGATCCTGGTCAAGGAAATGTCCAACGGTCCTGGTGACCTGGTCGTCATCGCGGCAGGGTACCCGAAAGAGATGAAGTATTTCCTGGACAGCAACCCGGGCCTGAAGTCACGGTTCAAGTTGTACTACAAGTTTGACGATTATCTGCCCCAGGAACTTTCAGAAATCGCCAATTATGCCTGCAAGGAAAAAGAGGTCCTGCTTACACCGGAGGCAAAATTGCGCGTCGATGAGATGATCGTCGAAGCATACAGGAACAGGGACCGGAGTTTTGGCAATGCACGTTATGTCTTTGACATCATAGAGAAAGCAAAGGTGAACCTGGGGTTGCGGATCATGATGAGTGACAATCCCGGCCAATTTTCCAAAAAGGAGCTTGGCACGGTTTCACTGGCTGATGTGCTCCTGATCGATATGGATGAAACACGCGACATCCCCAATATTCCGGTTGATGAAAAGCTGCTTGAGGATTCACTTGCAGAATTAGACAGCCTGATCGGTATGTCGAATGTAAAAAGCCAGATCCGCGAACTCGTGGAATTGGTGCGGTATTACCAGCTATCCGGTAAAAGTGTGCTTAATAAATTTTATTTCCATACTGTTTTCGTTGGAAATCCAGGTACGGGCAAAACCACCGTCGCCCGCATCCTGACGAAGATCTACAAATCGCTGGGCATCCTTGAACGCGGCCATATGGTTGAAACAGACCGCCAGGGACTGGTCGCCGGATTTGTCGGGCAAACCGCACTTAAAACAGCCGAGAAGATCGATGAAGCCATGGGCGGCGTCTTGTTCATCGATGAGGCTTATGCACTGACCTCACATCCCAGTGCTTCCGGTGACTTTGGCAATGAGGTCATCCAGACGATCCTGAAGCGCATGGAAGATATGCGCGGCAAGTTCTTCATATTCGCAGCCGGCTATCCCGAGAATATGGAAACCTTCCTCAAGGTCAATCCCGGGTTGAGTTCACGGTTTGACAAGATCCTCAAGTTTGAAGATTACGCTCCAGGTGAACTGACCCGGATTGCAGAGAAAATGATTGAGGACGAAGGACTCAAGATCACCAACAAGGCAATGGACCATCTCTCCAAATATTTTAATTTCCTTTTTGAATACAGGGATAAATACTTTGGGAATGCACGCATTGTACGCAACACGGTCCAGGAAGCGATCAAGAATCAGCACCTGCGCCTTGCTAACCTGTTGAAAGAAAAGCAGCGTGCTGTCAGCAACCTGATCACGTATGATGACGTCAGGAATTTCAAGATGGACAAGGAGGGATTTGTATTCAACAAGAAAAAGATCGGTTTCAGGCGTCCATCGAAATCATAAATTTCCAGACTCTTATCTTAGCTGAAACAAACCGTTATGGCAGAATTTCGGAGAGGACATGCCCGGCGAGGACGGAGGGGCAGCGGGATGGGCATCCGCTTGATCCTGTTGGTCGGCATTCTGTTATCCCTCCTGTTTTTCCTGTTCACATACCTGCCCGGGATCAACCAAGATGAAGCGGGACAGGGCACCAGTCGAAATGACCGGATGCATGCGGAAACACAGGTACGCCGGTTCCTGCCCGGCACCCGGCATGGGGAGATGGTCCACCATCGTTATTTCTCCCTTTCCTACAGCGAATCGCATGAACAGGCCGAGTGGGTGGCTTATGCTCTTACACGTAAAATGCTGAACGGTCCAAAAGTGGAAAGGACAGACTGGTTTGAAGAAGACCCTGCCATCAGCACCGGATCGGCACATTATGAGGATTACAGGTCAACGGGATTCACAAGGGGGCACCTCATACCTGCTGCCGATATGGCATTCTCAGATGATGCCATGGAGGATTCCTTCCTGATGAGCAATATCAGCCCCCAGGACAGGCATTTCAATATGGGCATCTGGAGGGAGCTTGAAGAAACGACACGGGACTGGGTGAGGAAAAACGGACACCTCTATATCATTTCCGGCCCCGTATTGAAAAACGTCTCATCGCAGAAAATCGGGAAGAACGGGGTTTCTGTTCCAGGTGCATTCTTCAAGGTCATTGTGTCCGATCACGCAGGTAGCGAAAAAGGAGTAGGTTTTCTTATTCCGAATGCCATCAGCGATCAGCCGCTCAGTACGTATATGGTCACGATCGATGAAGTGGAAAATGCGACAGGACTGGATTTCAACACCTTCCTTTTTGAAGACGACAAGGAAGAAAAGATTGAAAGTTCACTGGATCAAACAGAATGGCCTTTCAGCCTGTATCGCTTCCAGCGCCGTGTCAATGAGTGGAACTTGAATTGATTAATGATTAATGATGAATGGAAAATTCAATTCCTCTCTCCTCATTCCTAATTCCTAATTCAATCCTTAGTTGCGGTTGAAGCTGGCCCGCTTGGTGTACTTGTTCCACGGCGTCTTCTTGAAATGGTCCTCAGCGAAATAACTGATGATCTTGCCCATCATTTCCGGGTCTTTATATCCCGGGATAGGCTGGATGACTTCCGCATTTTCGTCGAGGACTACAATCGTGGGATAGGAAAGCCTTCCGTATGTAATTTCAACAGCCAGTTCGTGATATCCGCGTTTGCCGTTACGCACAAACTTGTATACTTTGTCTTTGAGGTTGATATCCTCGCGTTGCTCTGCATTGAACTTGATCGGGTAGTAGTGCTTGTTGATGTACTCGGCAATGTCGGGATTCTGGAAAGTCGATACATCCATTTTCTTGCACCAGCCGCACCAGTCGGTATAGACGTCCACAAAAAATTTCCTCTTTTCCACCTTTGAGCGATTGAGGGCTTCTTCCCAGGTCAGCCATTGCACTTTCGCCTGGGCCCATACACCACCAATAAAAAGGAACAAACCAAAGGTGGTCAGTACGCTTTTTAAATACATACGCCTGTTACTCATCGCCTCTCATTTATCATTGAAAACAAAATAACGACAATGGAACAGAAAATGCAAACGAGGTATGACGTACGGGGATGTGTTTAAAGGAACTTTAACTGTTTATTAAAACTTCATCCACATTGCCAGGAGCCCTGTTCTGGATGTGTAAAACCTCATCATCTTCCAGGTTGAACTTCTCCCTTAGTGTGCCATGCAGCAGTGGGGCCTTGATCCCTTTCTCAATTGCTTTTTTCACCCTGATCACCCATGCTTCCTGCCACAGGCCATCCTTGATAAATGCATTCAGGAGTGCCGCTCCGCCTTCGACCATCAGGGAGTGGATATTCCTTGCTGCCAGGTCTTCCAGGACCAAGCCTAAATTTTCCCCGGAATAATCAACCGGGATGATCGTGACATGTGCAGCAACTGATGCACGCGAAATGCCGGAATAGAGCAGGGTCGGGATGCCGTCCGAAAACAATGGATGGGTATCGGGGATCCTGCCCTTCCTGTCCGGGATAATGCGGACCGGGGATGGGCCGGGATACTCCCTGGTATTCAGTTTGGGCTTGTCCGTAAGCGCGGTGTCCGTGCCCACCATGATACCCGCGTGTTCAGCACGAAGTTTGTGGACCAGCACTTTCGAGAAGGCATTGCTGAGCCAAACCTGCTTGCCTGGCACACCCATCAGCAGGTTTTTGCTTTGTGCCCATTTGAGCGTCACATACGGCAGTCTCTGCTTTACCCAGTGCAAAAAGCGACGGATAAGAAAACGACCTTCTTCCTCAAGGATACCCATCGTCACATCCACACCATGTTCCCGTAAATAATTTGCCCCTTTCCCAGTGACGTCCGGATTTGGATCCGGACAACTGATCACCACCCTGGGGATCTTTTCCTGCACAATCCTCAGGCTGCACGGCGGGGTCCGGCCAAAATGGTTGCACGGTTCAAGAGAAACATACAGCGTCGAGTCACGAAGGAGTTTCCTGTCCTCAGGACGGACAGCGTTGATCGCATTGACCTCCGCATGTGGTTTCCCAATTGCTTCATGGTATCCCTCTCCGATCACCCTGCTTTCATGGACGATGACACAACCCACCATCGGATTCGTTTGCACGCCGAAACTGCCCAGCCGCGCCAGGTCAAAGCAACGTCGCATGAAGGTATCGTGATTCATATTCTGCACGGCATGCATGATTCGGTCTGTGAAGATAGGGAAGAGCTGAAGAATTGAAGTGTGAAGATTGATTATTGATGAGTGATAATTCTTAACTCCATCACTCTCCGCTGCCCAAAGTAGCTAGTCTGAATTTGGATTCGTAGGATTGGCAGGATGATGGGATTTAAATGCAATAGGTAAATGAAATTTGGTATTTACAATTTTGTTTGATCGCGGATCATCTTAAAATCCATTCATCTTATCCATCTTATTTCAAATGATAAGGAAATCATTTACCGCCTTTACTTCGAAGATTGTAATTGTCTGAATTTGGATTTTTAGGATGATTGGATTATTTGGATAGTTGACTTTTTTGAAAAAAGAAATACCACCGATACATAATCACAAAATCCTCCCATCCTATCCATCCTAATTCGGACAACAAAATGCCCAACTCCCCTTTATTTCCGGAGGATCAGGT
>JARQTN010000198.1:0-13699 GCA_029976695.1 Lewinellaceae bacterium | reverse complement strand
ATCCTAATTCGGACAACAAAATGCCCAACTCCCCTTTATTTCCGGAGGATCAGGTAAAGCCTGCAATCCTGGTTTTCTTCTAAAACCCGGTAACTGAAATTACCTTCCAGGTCTTTTTTTCCCGTCTCCTGACAGCACAAAACTGGATACCCGGGCCTGATTTTATCCAGGCTGTCCACATGGGCAACGCTGTGCCCTTCAAACCAGTTCAGTTTCTTTTGATACCAGTGCATTTGGTCGAGATGCTCGGGGGTAAGGACCTGCATAAAAACGTCGTATTTCTTGATCTCCGGACGGATCTCCGTCAGGTCGCGCATAAAATGTCCTTCTCGCTCCAGGGGTTCGGATGGATAGGTATGGCTTCTATAAAAAGTCAATACGGAACGGTAGGGAAAAACAAGGATAAGCAGCAATACAAGAAGCCATAGGTACCATTTCCTTGCGTATTTCCAGATTGCGATGCCAAGGAGCATACTTGCAAAAGGATACACCGGTGCGTCATACCATTCCAGTTTGACTACCGGGATGGAAATGAATAAAAGAAACAGCAGGCAAAATGCTGTGAGTATCCCGGCTACTTTCCGGATAAATTGATCTTGCCGAATAAGTAAAAGGGCAATTGCGACCGGCAGGAAAAAAATATGCGGACTGAAAAAGCCGAGCTTCACAAAATTGACGATGTAGTATGTAAACGGGTGTTCATGCCAGGGCATTACATTATGGGTCAGGCGCAGGAATTCTGATTCCCAGACCAACCTGAAATATCCGGGTTGTGCCACATCCCGGGCAAAGTAATAAAGCATGATCAGGCAGAAAACGGAGAAAATGGCTATCCCGACTCGACGTTGCACCAGGAACCCCCTTCCTTTCCGGAATGACAGAAAAATGAACAGGAGCGGGACCAGGGGCAGCAAGGCACCTAGCGACTTGGAGAGGAATCCCAGGAACACGAGTACTGAAACTGGAAGGACATATTTTCCCGGTGTAGTTTTCATCAACAGGTAATCGACAAGCAGGAAAGTGTACGCTGTAGTAAAGAAGAGCAATACCGCATCGAGGTCACCTGTACGTACCATGTGCACGCGGACAAAGCCATACGCGCTCACCAGCATCATAGATGCAAAGATGCCCGGAAGGTAAGTCCCCAGCCACCTCCTGGAGAAAACCCATGTAATCAGCGCAATGCCAAGACCGGCAAGCGCAGACGGGAGCCTGAGTGCCCACTCCGAAACCCCGAAGATGCCCATCGAAACAGCCTGCATCCAGATCACCAGCGGAGGTTTGACATTGTAATGGGAGGGAATACCGTTGTTTTGAATGACGAACCAGTTTCCACTGTGCAGCATTTCAATTGCATTGTTCGCATAGATCGCCTCATCCCACATGTAAATACAATGCCCGCCCAGTGCGTAAAACAGGGGGAAACAAATGAGAATGAAAGGGACCACCAGCAAAGGTGTTCTCAAGAGGTTTGCTATTTCCCTCCGAAAGGCCCGGATCATGAGCCGGTAATTGCATGAAAGGTTGCTTCTTCGATGTTTCCTCCGCAGATGACGATCACAGGGTTCCTGTATCTTCGTCCGGCATAGAGTTTCCTTGCACAGGCAACGGCAACCCCGGCAGCCCCTTCAATCACTTCCCCGGTTTTTTCAAAGATCGAACGGATATTCTCCCGGATCTCGGATTCATCAGCCAGGCAGAATGTATCGATCAGTTGCTGACAGACCGGAAATGTAATGGCCCCGGGTTCGATCCCCCCTGCACTGCCGTCCGAAAGGGTAGGGGTGTCCGGGAATTCAACGATATGGCCAGCCTCTACACTGAGTTTCATTTCAGGCGAATTGACAGGCTGGCAGCCGATCAAATCAATTTCGGGGTTCAGGTATTTCAGTACACCGGCAATGCCGCTGACGAGTCCGCCACCGCCTACTGTGACAAAGACTGCATCTGCATCAGGCACCTGCTCGTGGATCTCCAGACCGATCGTGCCCTGGCCCGCAATGATATCGGGATCATTGTAGGGAGATATCCAAATATCGCCTGACTTCTTAGCAATTTCCTTCGCAGCAAGCTCTGCATCCAGGCTGGTCCCTTCCACAAATTCGAGTTCTGCGCCGAAGGTTTCAAGCTTCATGATCTTATATTCCGCCGCATTCCGGGGGAGCACAATTGTCCCGTGCAGTCCCGTGATTTCGAGTGCCCTGGCCACCCCCAATGCATGATTTCCAGTTGATGCAGTGATCACTGATGCAGCTGGATTGGATGCGGCGATTTTCAGGATCTTGTTCAGGCTGCCGCGGGCTTTAAAGGACCCGGTGTGCTGCCTGTTCTCAAGTTTCAGAAAAGCCGTTTCTTCCTGTTCAAGTTCAATTTCAAGTACGGGAGTGGGGAGGAGAAATCCTGCCATCCGTTTCCTGGCTTCAAGAGATGACTGATATATTATCTCGGGAGTGAGTATCACGCTTCGATTTTGGCAGGAAGGATTTCTTTGAGGATGGCAATTGCCCGGTGTACCTCATCCATAGTATTGAACTTAGAGAAGGAGAACCTGACAGTTTTCCTTTCCGGATCCGCACCGACAGCTTGCAATACATGGGACTGCTGTTCTGCCCCTGAACTGCATGCACTCCCACCGGAAGCACTGATCCCATGGATATCCATCGCCATCAGGAGCATATCGCTTGTAGCTGTCTTGGGAAAGGAAACACTCAATACCGTATACAGGCTTTTTCCCATGATATCGCCATTCACCCGGACATCTTCAAAATTTGACTGGAGCTTGTCAAGGAATGCAGTGCGCAGCTCCCGGATATGCCTGATGTCCTCCTCAAGGTTTTCATAAGCCAGGTCGAGCGCACCGGCCATGCCGACAATACCATAGACATTCTCGGTGCCACCCCGCATGTTCCGCTCCTGGGAACCTCCATCCAGGAAGGGCCTGACCATGTTGTCTGAATTGATATAAATAAACCCGACACCTTTCGGGCCATGGAATTTATGGGCGCCCCCGGTTAAAAAGCTGATCCGCGTTTTGGAAACGTCTATCGGAAAGTGACCCACAGTCTGGACAGTATCCGAGTGGAAAAGCACACCGTTCTCTGCACAGATATTTGAAATTTCATCCAGGTCGATCATGGTCCCGATTTCATTGTTCCCATGCATCAGGGAAACCACCGTGGTTTTTCCGGGATAATTTTCCAATACCATCCGCAGTTCATCCGGATTGATCCTTCCCAATTGATCCACCCCCAGCATGATGACTTCAAGACCTTTTTTCTCAAGTTCATGAAGCGGATGCAGCACACAATGATGCTCAGTTGCTGAAGAAATGACCCTTTTAACACCCAGGTCGCGGACACTGCATTTCAGCGCCATATTGCTGGATTCAGTGCCGCCGGATGTAAAGAAAATCTCCCCGATGGATGCATTCAGGTGCCTGGCAATTCGTTTCCGGGCATCTTCTATTGCAGCGCGCACAATCCTGCCTTCTTCATGGATAGATGACGGGTTTCCGTATTTTTCACGGAGCATCGTGACCATTTCCTCAATCACCAGGGGATGCAGAGGCGTGGTCGCTGCATTGTCAAAATAGATTCTTTCTTTCATATGGATGCCTTGATAAATACCTGTATTTTCTCGATGACTTCCTGTGCCAGATCGTCCGCTTCTTCTTTATTCCGTGCTTCTGTGTATATCCGGATAATTGGCTCAGTATTGGACTTGCGCAGGTGGATCCAGGTGTCTGGCATGACCACCTTTACACCGTCTGTCCTGTCTACCTCATGCGCGCTGTAAGCATCTGCCAGGAAATGGAGGATCTCATCAATATCCATACTTTCATTGAGCTGGATCTTGTTTTTTGAAATCACATAGCCCGGGTACTGCCTGCGCAGCTCCGAGACCTTTACTTCTCGTTCTGACAGGAGGGAAAGGAACAATGCGATACCCAGGAGCGCATCCCGCCCTGCATGCAGTGCAGGATAGATGACCCCGCCGTTGCCCTCACCGCCGATCACAGCATCGACCTGCCTCATTTTATTGACGACATTCACTTCACCGACCGCAGCTGCGAAATATTCCTGCCCGTAGCGCTCAGTCACGTCCCTGAGTGCCCGTGTGGAACTCAGGTTTGAAACAGTGTTACCGGGTGTTTTGGACAGCACATAGTCCGCCACCGCCACAAGGGTGTACTCTTCACCAAACATGCTGCCGTCTTCAGAGATGAATGCCAATCGGTCGACGTCCGGATCGACAACAATGCCGGCATCCGCGCCCTCCTGTACAACAGTTTGTGCAATTCCTTCAAGGTGTTCTGGAAGAGGCTCCGGGTTATGCGCAAAAATGCCGTTGATCTCATCATTGATCAGGGTGTACTGGACATGGAGCGCATCCAGCAGTGGGGGAATCGCCAGGGCACCGGTGGAATTAATGCAGTCTACCACTACAGAAAAACCGGCCTTTCTGATCGATTCCACATGTACGATGGGCAATTTCAGGATCTGATCGATATGAAAGTCGATTGCGTCATCCCGGGTCGAAACGGCACCAAGCTGGTGTACCCGGGCGTAATCAAAACGTCCTTGCTCCGATATGTCCAGAATATACTGGCCGTCCAGTGCACTGATAAATTCACCGTTTTCATTCAGGAACTTCAGTGCATTGTATTCCATCGGGTTGTGGCTTGCTGTCAGAATAATCCCCGCCTGGGCGCCGATATATGGCACGTACATTTCCACGGTTGGAGTGGTAGAGTAATCCAGGTCGACCACATCAATTCCGCAGGCGCAAAGGGTCTGGATCACGATCTGCTTGACCATTTCACCGGATATCCTCCCGTCACGCCCGATCACAACTTTGGGTTTTTCGGATCTCTCATTTACCCATGTCGCGAAAGCAGAAGTAAAGGCAACCAGGTCCACCGGGGTCAGATTCTTCCCGGGAATTCCGCCAATGGTCCCGCGAATGCCTGATATAGATTTAATAAGTGTCAATTTGAACAGTTTTTATCCGATAAGTGAATCAATGCAAATGTATTAATTTGAGCGATCTAAATATATTTGAACCTGTGCTCGAGACGCTTACGCAACTGGATATGGATCTTTTCCGGGTGATCAACCAGGGAATGGGAAACTCTTTTCTGGATTTTCTGATGCCCATTCTGCGGAATAAATACACCTGGCTGCCGCTATATGTATTTATCATTGGCTTTTCACTCATCAACCTCAAATGGAAAGGAGCCTGGCTGATCTTTTGCCTGATCGTTGCTGTTGGCGTTGGAGACACGCTCAGCAGCAAACTCATCAAGAAAACGGTCAAGCGGCCAAGGCCCTGCAGGACTGAACAGATCATGGATACCCTTGAACTCCGGATCAGTTGCGGGAGCGGGTACAGTTTTACTTCATCACATGCGACAAACCATTTTGCGCTGGGTGTATTCCTTTTTTTCGCATTCGGCTCGATCATGGGCAGGTACAAATGGTTGCTGATCCTATGGGCAGCCCTGATCAGCATTGCCCAGGTGTATGTGGGCGTGCATTATCCTTCTGATATCATCGGGGGAGGTCTGCTTGGAACGCTGATCGGATATGCCTTTGGGAAATATTACCTGATCAAGGCACACCAGTGGTTTGATCACGACAGGAGGGATGCGATCACTCAAACGGGGCAACAAACTTCAGGTTCCTGATTCCCGCATTCTGGATCTCGTTCTTCACTCGCTGGAGAGCCTGCGTGTTGATGCCCTGGTAGAGTTCAAACTGGATTTCGATGCTGTCCCTGATTGTGGAATCGAGATCCATGCGGTATTCCCTCAGTGTCTTGGCCAGACTCTCTATCTTTACATTTTTACCGTTGAATTTGACCGTGTTGTCGTCCACCAGGGTCATGGTGGGCTTCTGTGAATCCCCGAAAGCGCAACCAGGCAGGTTGACGAGGACAAAAAAAGAAAAAATCAAAAGGATCAGATAGTTCTTCATCTTGCATCAGTTTCCACTGCCTGCGAAGATAATTCTTACTTTTACATCCTCGTTAACTTTTAAATGAAATCTCCATGCAGCTCATCGACGGGAAAGCCCTATCCACCCAAATCAAGCAAGAAGTCAAACAGGAAGTTGATTCAATTATCGCCTCTGGCGGCAAGCGCCCGCACCTTGCTGCTGTGCTGATCGGGGATGATCCGGCCAGCCACTCCTATGTCCGCGGAAAAGTCAAAAGCTGTGAACAAGTCGGGTTCGAAAGCACCCTGATCCAGCATGGTGCAGACATCAGCGAGGCAGAACTCCTGCAGATCGTGGACGATCTCAACCAAAATCCGGAAATCGACGGTTTCATTGTCCAGTTGCCGCTGCCGGCACACATCAACGAACTGAAAGTCACCCTTTCCATAGACCCGAAAAAGGATGTCGATGGTTTCCACCCTGTCAATGTCGGGCGCATGACACTCGGCCTGCCAGCCTATCTTCCGGCAACGCCTTACGGGATCATGCAGATGCTTGAACGGTACAAGATTGAAACCAGCGGAAAGAGTTGCTGTATCCTTGGCAGATCTAATATCGTAGGCACACCAATGAGCATTCTCCTTTCCAGAAAAGCCAACCCTGGAAATGCGACTGTCGTGCTGTGCCACAGCCGTACAAAGAACATCAAGGAGATCGCAAGGAACTCAGATATCCTCATCGCTGCCATGGGCAAACCGAATTTCGTTACCGAAGACATGGTTAAGAAAGGTGCTGTCGTGATTGATGTCGGTATCAACAGGGTGGATGACCCAACAAGAAAGCGCGGATACAGGCTGGTCGGTGACGTAGACTTTGAGCATGTGTCGCCAAAATGCAGTTTCATTACGCCCGTTCCGGGAGGTGTCGGACCGATGACCATTACTTCCCTCCTGATGAATACGCTCAAATCTTGTAAAAAGGAAATTTACAAAGATTGAACCAGGAGCATTACCCGGTCTACCTGAAATTTACCTTCATTCTGGATTCAAAAAACCAGGATTTCCTGATTGCCAAATTGGTGTCGCTGGGTTTCGAATCATTTGAGGAACACGAGCATGAACTGGATGGCTACATCCGGGAAGCACAATGGACAGATCCCATGCACAATGCAATCAAAGAAATGAAAGGGAGGTCTTTCCACTCGTTCAGGGTGCAGCGTTTGCTTCATCAGAACTGGAACGCTCAGTGGGAGTCGAATTTCAAACCTATCCTCATTGGCAGTTTTTGCGGGGTAAGGGCCACCTTTCATGACCCGCTGGAAGGGGTCGAGCATGAATTGACCATTGATCCGAAAATGGCTTTTGGAACGGGGCACCATGAAACGACATGGATGATGATCAGTGAAATGGAATACATGGACCTGGAAGGGAAAACAGTGCTTGACTATGGCGCGGGAACCGGGATTCTGGCCATCCTGGCCGAAAAACTGGGTGCAACACAAGTGGATGCGCTTGAAGTTGATTTACAGGCAGTTGAGAATATTCTCTTGAACCTTGACTTGAATAATTCAGCTGCAATCACATGCCTGCATGGAGATATCAATGACGTGAAAAACACAAGGTATGATATCGTCCTGGCCAATATTAACCGGTCTGTTATCCTGGAAAGCCTGGATACACTTTATCACATGGTGGTCGAGGGGGGCCAAATCCTTTTTTCAGGAATCCTGGCCATTGACCGTGAGTTAGTTGAAGAAAAAATCATGCAAGCAGGATTCCAAATGAACAAAATCCTGCAGCGAGGTGAATGGATCTGTATGCATACAGAAAAATAAAAATGCATGCCCGGTATCCCGGACATGCATCGAACAAATTATGCGGATCAGAGAATTTTTTATCTACAGTTCAGGCAGAATTACCTTGTTGAGTACATGAATGACACCATTCGTTGCCTGTACATCTGTCAGGACAACGGTTGCTTCATTTCCAGCTTCGTCTGTGATGGTCACTTCGCTTCCGAGATTTACTACGAAGTTTGCACCATTTACTGTTGGCACCGAGCCTGAAGACAAATCGGATGAGCGGACATTCCCACTGACGACATGGTATGTAAGTACATCCCTCAGTTGATCTTCAGTCAGGGTTGCCGTGACAGCAGAGATCTCGTCGAAAGCACTGTTGAGTGGTGCGAAAACGGTAAACGGACCATCTCCTGAAAGGACACTTACAAGGTCTCCTGAAGCAGCAGAGAGGGCACCGACAAGAGATGAAAAGTTTTCATTTGCAATGGCATGATCTACCACATCCATTGGCATGATCACTTCATCAACAACATGGATCACCCCATTCGTTGCATCGATATCTGCTGAGGTCACATTGGTTGAACCGTTAATGGTCACATTTCCACCGGCTTTTTCGATGAGCATGGAAAGCTGCTCTAAACCAGGTGCATTTTGGGATGCAGTTGTCACATACGTTTGGCCATCGGCGATGTCACCCGACAGAACCCTTGCCCCAAGCACGTGGTAGAAGAGGATGTCTGTCAAGGCTCCTTCATCTACTGTATTTACGTCAATTCCCATCGCGGCAAATGCGTCGTCCGTCGGAGCAAATACAGTGAAGGGACCGCTTTGGTTCAGGATATCGTCCAGGCCTGTCCGCTCAAGCGCGGCGGTAAGCGATTCGAACCGGCCATCGGCAGCAGCAATTTCTGCAATTGTTTCCGGTTGCGGATCAACATTGTCGTCATCGTCGTTACAAGCTACCATGCTCATGATTGCGAGCATGACAAGCATAAAGAGGATTGAATTTCTGATTTTCATGAATACACGTTTTAATGAGTTAATGAGAGTTTAAAGTTGTGTTCCTATCGTCTATACATCTGAGGTATGCAGGAGGAGGGGAAAAGGTTGCCTGAAGGAAATAAATTATATGAAAGTGCGATCAAAAAACGGTCAAGGCGATTCAGGCATGGTCATAGGACAAACACAGAACACAAAACGCTAAACACTGAACTATTGTCAATGGCTGCAGATGCCGGCCACTTTTAAAGTGGCTGCCATCTCCGCTCAATTCTTAACCCTACATGAAATTAGTGAGGAGGCTGATCAGCCTGCCATCAGGTCCGCAAGCGTACCCCGCGCAACAACTGTGTATCTGCCGCGGTCATCCTTGCCGATCCGGATAGCTTCAGTCAAAGGATCATGTTCGAGAAACAGGATCCAGTTTCCCGCAATCGCATCTTTAAACAACTCCTCTTTCTCCCTGAGGGTTTCGAGGGGCCGGATATCATATCCCATCACATAGGGCATGCGGACATGAAAAGAGGATGGAAGCAAGTCTGCGCAAAAGACGACCGTATCGCTGCCGGCATCAATTTCCAATGCCATCATGGCTTCTGTATGGCAATATGAATACCTTAACCTGAATCCCGGCATCCACTCATGGCCCTGGACCTCGGGAAGCATCCTGAGTACTCCCTGTTCTTTCAATGGAACAAAGTTTTCTTTCAGGAAAGACGCTTTTTCACGGTCATTCGGGTCAAATGCCCAGTTATAATGGGTTTCGTTGGACCAATATATTGCATTCGGGAAAGTGGGTACGAGTTCTCCGGAATCGTTCCGGGATACAGCCCCGCCGACATGGTCAAAGTGGAAATGGGTGAGGAAGACATCGGTGATATCTTCAACAGTGAGTCCCAGGGGTGCCAATCCGTCCCGGAAAGTGATTTCTTCGTGGGGATAGAAATGGCTGCGGAACTTTTCACCCTGTTTGAATCCAATACCTGTATCCACGACGATCTTTCTGTCATCCGTCTCCACGAGCAGGCACCGCAGTGCCCATGTACACATATTGTCATCATCTGCAGGCTGGACCCTGTTCCATAGCCGCTTCGGGACGACACCAAACATAGCCCCGCCGTCAAGTTTGAAATACCCTGTATTGATTGGTGTCAGTTTCATGCTAACCGAATCCAATTTTCTTTTTATCTCCTTTCATGGATTGCTTCAAAGCGATCATCTTCAAGGCTGCAGCCGCAGCTTCGATCCCTTTGTTTCCATGCTTTCCGCCGGCCCTTTCTTCTGCCTGCTTCATTGTCAGAGGTGTCAATACACCATAAATGATCGGGATATTGGCAAACAGGCTGAGCTGTGAGATGCTCTGGGAAACGGCCATATTGATGTATTCATTGTGCTTGGTCTCTCCCTGGATAACGCATCCCAAACAAATCACGGCATCCAGGCTGTCCCTGCCGATCAGCATTTTGGCCCCGAAAGGGAGTTCATAGCTTCCGGGCACATGGATCACATGGAGGTGGTCAGCCAAAATGCCTGCGCCTGTCAGGATTTCCCTGCATCCATCCAGCAACTTTGATGTAATCTGTTCATTCCATTCAGAAACAACGACACCGACTTTCACCTTCTGAATATCTGCAAGCGCCGGGATTTCGACACTGGAGAGGTCCTTTTTCTTCTCGTCTTTATGCATGGTTCCTGTTTTGGGTTTTTACAAATTCCATATGCTTCAGCATATAAAAATACCGTGTACAAAAAAGGCTGGACACTCTGCCAGCCTTTCAAAATACAATCAGCTTTCTTTTCTCAACTCCGCCCTGGTCAGGTATTTATCAACATCCCTCCCAACAGAAGAGTTTGGATAGTTCGATTTGATCTCCTTGAAGTATTTTTGGGCTTCTGCGAAGTTCCCCTGTCGTTCGTGGAGTTTGGCAAGTTTGTCCAGGTAATACGGGGTCAGGAAATCATTTTTCCTGTTTGTAGTCGCTTTTTTGTATTCACTCAGGGCCTGGTCAAATTCACCCTGTTCCGAATAGGCATCCCCAAGTGCCCCGTGTTTCATGATGGGCATCACATCACCTTTGGCATTGAAGTCTTTCAGGTAGGAAATCGCAGCATCATACCTTCCGAGCCTCAGATAACTGACGCCTGAATAAAACTTTGAAAGGTTGGCTGCCTTCGTACCGCCATAATTGTCTATAATATCCAGGAAACCGTCATACCCGCCACCCGGATTTTCAAGTGCCTTGGCAAACGAGTCCTGCTCAAACTGAAACTGGGCCTGGTACATCTGTTCCATGGCAGTGACATTCTTTGGCGCAAGGTAAAGGTTGAAATAGGCAAATAATCCACCGACTACGATGATGAATGCCGCGATAATCCCCAACACCAATCCCTGGTTACGCTCAAAATAATCTTGTACCGATTCTTTTGCTTCTACGAGGTCGACTAACGTTTCCTCTTCCTGCTTCCTGGATTTTCTTCTGGCCATACGATTTTCCTTTTCTCAAAATTTCGGCAAAAGTAAAGAAATATTGTGAATAATCACGTGCCTTTCATACCATCATATGATAAAAGCGTATGATGTCTTTTTTCTTGAAAGGGAAGCCAGGAAGCGAATCAATCCCTGATGAATGGATAATCTTCCTGCAGGTAATTATCCGTATAAAGATCTGAGGCAGGCGGATATTCTGATTCCTCGGCAAACTTCACGGCCTCATTGATCTCAGTTTTGATGGCATCCTGGATATCTTTAAGTTCATCTTCTGATGCAATTTTTGCATCGAGGATCTTGTCTTCCAGGATCAGGATCGGGTCCCGTTCCTTATATTTTGTAAGCTCTTCCTTTGTCCGGTATTTTGCCGGGTCGGAAACAGAGTGACCACGATAGCGGTATGTCTTGATCTCGAGGAAATAGGGGCCTTTGCCGTCACGGATATGATCTGCTGCTTCCTTGATGGCAAGATGGGTTTTTTCCACGTCCATCCCGTCCACTGCTTTGTGTTTCATGCCATAAGCGTCACCGATCATATGGATATCCACAACGTTGCTGGTCCTTTGGACCGAGGTTCCCATGGCGTATCCATTGTTCTCACAGATATAGAGGACCGGAAGGTTCCAGAGCATTGCCATATTGAAGGATTCATGAAGGGAACCCTGCCTTGCAGCTCCATCACCGAACATCGTCACACACAGGTTCTTTGTCTCGCGGTAGTATTCTGCATAGGCAATGCCCGTACCAATCGGGATCTGGGCACCTACGATCCCGTTACCACCAAAATAGTTGTGTTCTTTGGAGAAAAAATGCATGGAACCGCCTTTACCTTTGTTCGCGCCTGTTTTCTTTCCAAATAATTCAGCCATGCAGGCAGCAGTGCTCAGTCCGCGGCAAATGCCAATCCCGTGCTGCCTGTAGGCGGTCACAATGGGGTCATCAGAAGTCACGGCTGTGGTCAGCGCAGCAGCAATTGCCTCCTGGCCGATATAGACGTGCAGGAACCCGCGGATCTTGTTCTGGGAATACATCATCAGGGCTCTTTCCTCGAACTTCCGGATCCGCTGCATTGTCTCATACCAGCCCAGGTATGTTTCTTTCGAAAATGAAACGCCATTGGAAGATGTGGCTTCGGAGGAACTGTCCTTTTTCGATGTCTTTTTCTCTATAACTTGTGACATAATTTAAAATTTCACTTTTTTCGTGGTGTAAAGATACTCTTCTGGGGGTGAAAATGAAAACGTCAAAATCCTCACAGCCAAACAGTTGTTCTTGATACTAAACAGCCTCCATATTATTCAGTTTAAGAATTACGAGAATTCAAGGGCGGAATTTTCACCCGGTTTCAACTTTATTACCGGGATGAACGGCATGGGCAAGACAAACCTGCTTGACTCCATCTACTATGTAGGTATGACAAAGAGTTATTTCCACAATCGTGACAAGCTGAATGTTCGTAAAGGAAGTGATTTTTTCCGCATTGTGGGTCATTTTTCAGAAGGTGAAGGGCAATCTACAGTCGTGGTAAAGGTGCAGCCGGGATCTACAAAGACATTTGAATTGAACGGCCAGAAATATGAACACCTGACCGATCATGTCGGCAAATTCCCAATGCTGATGTCCACGCCCTCTGATGCTGCGCTGATCATGGATACCAGCAGGGTCCGGAGAAGGTACTTTGATGCACTCATCAGCCAGATGGATGCACAATACCTGAAACATCTGATGATTTACAGGCGTTTCCTCCGCCATCGAAACGCCTGTCTCAAAAAGAAACCGGTGGATTTTGCCTTGATCGAAGTGTATACGGAAAAAATGGCACTATCGGCAGGTTATATCCACCAGACCCGCAAAACCATCACAGAACAGATCGCACCTTACTACCAGGATTTTTATCACAAGTTTGGAGGACATGAAGAACAGTCAGAAATCCGCTATTCGAGCCAATTGCAAAATGCTGATTTTCTCACCGATTCACGAAAGACATTGAGGGATGACAGCATTACAGGAAGAACGTCCATCGGTATCCACAAGGATGATTATAAACTTCTGCTCAATGGCCACAATGCACGGTATTTTGCTTCGCAGGGGCAGATGAAATCCATCCTGTTTGCCCTCCACCTGTCAAAGTATGCGATGCTCCACAAGGCTACCGGGAAAAAGCCCATCATGCTCCTTGATGACATCTTTGACAAACTGGATGACCGGCGCCTCACATTACTTATTGAAACCCTTCAAAGCCCCTCCTTCGGGCAGGTATTCCTGACCGATACCAGCGAAGAGCGGCTCCGGCAGGTTGTCCGGGACCTGCACATCACAGGAGTAAAGTTTCTGCACATAAAAAACGGACAGATCACGATCCTGGCAGGGGAGCAGTAACACCCTGCACCCAGATCAAATCATGAGCTCCTGCATGTTGGAGGTCAACTTTGTCTGGAATTTGAAATTTGGAATTCTTTTGGAACTTGTAATTTG
>JARQTN010000197.1:11450-14595 GCA_029976695.1 Lewinellaceae bacterium | reverse complement strand
CCGATGATGACAGGTGAGAATTGCTTCATGGATTAAATGTAGGGAGGAATTTAGATACCTCGCTGATTTTTCAGGATTGTTTCATGTAAGGCAATCCTTCCTCTTCCGACGGGTGACTCTAAAATGTGGAAAACGGATTGGTCAATTTGAAGTGAATCATCTGTGAATAATCAACCAGCAACCCCCCAATCAGCATTCGATTTGCGATTCGAGATCAATGGGTCTAACGATAGGAGTGAGACTTGCTTTTCGGTTAAGCCCAGGCAACCACCAGTCTTTTCCGGGGCACGCCTGGCCTGAAAGTTGCCAGTTGATCATTCAACAAATGAAAGGACGAATTGTAAAGGTGTTATGTACCTTTATTGCAACTCTTTCCTTTGGCAATATTACCCCTGATCCGATTAGTTCCGTGATTTATAAATCCTAATCTGCATTTATAAACATGATTTTCTTGAAAATCACTGTTAAATCGCATTTTACCATTCCTCGTTTTGTGTATCTCTCCAGAATTTGGGAGTTTTGATCGTGCTTCGCTATCCAATCTGGGTAAAACTGTGTGCGGGAACAGTTTTAAGAGAGAAAAGCAACCGACATTTCATGTTTTTCCACGATTTTGAAAAATCCTTGATCTCTTTATATCTTGCCGCCCGATTTACCCCTATACTCAGTATGTTGAAAAAACTTACCCCCGGGTCAAGGATTTAATTTACCTGTGATGGCAAGAACGCACGCGATGAATTTGCTGTGGATTGGATTCAAAAACCATCTTCTTGATTCCTGGGACAACTACCAGTCATTTGGAAACACGCTCGAAGAAGCCTGCGCACAAATCAAGTTCAGCGAGGCCGTGGTCCAGCATATGATATCCGATTTCGAGGAAAAGAATATCCATTTCGAACCATTGAACCACCTGACCCTGTATAATTACTTTAAGACGGACGGCTTTTCAGTAAATGCCAAAACGAAAACACTCAATACATTCAGTGCATTCATTGGCCACCAGAACTGGTCAACATTCCGTGAAAAGGTGGAAAAAAGAGAGATTACACGGGAAACCTATTCAAGCGTTCCCCGCCCTGAGGAGTCAACCAACGGTACTCACTTCGATCTCAGAGAAAGAAGGTCCAGGTGGCTATTGCCGGCCATTCTCATGGTCACACTCCTTCTCCTCCTCAGCTTTTTCACCTGGCAGCACTTTGAGGAGACAAAAGATGAGAAGGCACGTATTGCAAAAGCCATCAAAGCTGCCAGCGCGGCCGAATTCAGCGCGTACATGAAAATTCCTGCAATTGATACCAATAATCTGAAGAAATATTTTGTTGAAAGCGGAACTGCCTACAACAGCATTGTCAGCATATTGCTCAGGTCCCGGAAAAGAAACCGAAAACTGCTCGTTCCGCCTTCTTCCTATGTCATCAACGATATTGAGATCACTGAACTTGAGGAGGACCAGGCTGAGGCAGAATCTGAAGAGCATTGGGTGATTCGATGGTATGACGGTTCCACGGACTCTGAAATGTTTTTCGATACGATCAACCGGCATATCTACTATCTGCTCAAGGAAGACGGCACCTGGAAAGTCCAGGTAGATGCCTATTCGGGCAGATCAGGGCAGCCCGCCTCGACATTTGCCAGGAGGAAGTAGTTGCTCTTCATCCCTTTTATCAACCTTTTTACCTGATTACCATTAATAAATTAAAATCATCTGATACCCATGAAGTATATTTCATTTCTCTCACTTTGTATCTTCTTCAATCTGACATTGCTTGTACACACAAATGCGCAGTCGATCGCTGTAAAGGGTAACATATCCTACTCCACGATCGGAGAAGTCGAAACATCGTTTATTACACCCGGTATCAGCCTGGAGGGAAGAGCAGGAAAGCACTGGTCGATCGGGGCAGATATCGGTTTTGGCAAGAATGGGAGCTATCAAATGTTCCATTTTACACCGGCAGTCAAATACTATTTTGGCCGCTCGTTGCGGAGTTTTTTCCTCGGGACGGGCATCGATGCGATCCGTCTCAAACGGGAAAATGGCGGGCCGATCGGATACCCGTTTGAGGACCGGAATGCCCCAACCGGGATTGTCGCCGGCATCCACGGAATGTTCGGAGCTCAGACGATCATCAACAATCATCTGGCGATCGGGTTTCAGTTTACCTTCGGATATGCGCCGGGCATAGATTCAGGTTTCCTGCATCCACTGTTTTCCGCCGGATACGCATTCTAGAAAATATAACAGGAATAAAAAAAGAGGCCGTTTCATCTTCAAACGGCCTCTTTTCTATTCTGTAGACAAAAGGGTTCGAGTTTACCTGCCCCCTCCAAGTTCATTCACTTTGTACTGGGCATTTTCCCTGTACTTGGCATCCGTCACCATTTTGAAGGCAGCAATCGCATTTTCCGTTTGGCCGAGTGCTTCGTGCGTTTGGCCCTTGACGTAGTAATACTTGCTCTTGTCTTCGTCATTCTCAGCCATTTCACATGCCTTGTTCAGGTGCTCAACTGCCTTTGACAATTCGCCTTTCGCTTTCATAGCGGAACCAAGGTAATAATGTGCTTCCGGCGATTCCTGCACGGCCAGGTATGCTTCCGCGCAAGCCTGTGTTTGATCGAATTCATCATCCACAAGAGCTTTCGCCATAATGGCAATTGTCTTCTTCTCAAACTGATCGGCTTTATCTGCTTTGTCTGCTGCTGTTGCCACCTCGGCAGCTTTCAGATAGCCACTCACAGCTTCTACCATTTTCCCCTGAGCCTCCAACGTTTGAGCCTTGCCAACGTAGTTCGTGTAGAAATCAGGCTTGAATTCGATGCCCTTTTCAAATGCGGCCATTGCCTTATCATATTCCTTCGCTTTTCTGTGCTCTACGCCCGCACCATAGGCTGCGCGTGTTCCGTTTGCTTTTGCCAACCGGATCACCTGATCATTTTCTTCCTCTGTCGCCAGTTCAATTGCCTGCTCCATCAGGGAGAGCGCTTCAACATACTCCTTTGCTTTCGCTTTTTCCAGCCCGTCGTTATACAAGCTTGCAGCACTTACCGTCTCGGCCTGGTCCTGTGCCCGGATGCCAGTCAGCATGAACAATGAAAAAAATGCACTAAACAAAATTGCTCTTGTTCCCAAATACTTCATGATATC
>JARQTN010000197.1:6121-11350 GCA_029976695.1 Lewinellaceae bacterium | reverse complement strand
AGCTGAAGCAGCCGCTACTGGTTTCCTGCCCGCTTCAATAACTCATCCCGGTGCAGCGAGATCATCCGGCCAATCCGCTCTCCGTTGCGATAGGCAACCACCTTGAATGCCACATTCTGCCCCTCGGGAACAGTCACCGGACCCGTATACTTCGGGGTCCTCTCATTGGGAAATGTATGGTCCGTCGTATAGTGGAATGTGACACCCTCCAGGTCTGAATTGACCTTAACCTTCAATTCCCCATCTTCCATGTATGCTTGGATCATCGGGTCGTAAATGGCCTTTGAAATATTCCGGCCCATCAGGTCGAACCGGGTGAAATGGGTTTCCAGCCGGCGGGTAAAATCAACCCAGTCCTTCTTATCCTTTGGGCTCCAGACCGTTTCGGCTATCGCCATGGCACGCGGATAAGTCATGTAAAACGCATGGTCCACTGTCGGGATCTGCTCCGTCCAGAGGTTGCCCTGCCCGCCCAGAATGTACTTTGGATCCACGCCGTCAGGGACCGGCTCAAAGGAATAGGATTTCTTCAGGCTGAGGTCCGCATAGATCGGGATCTCAAGGCTGTGGTCACCCTGTGTGTAGTCCAGGTAGCAATAAGTGGTAGGCGACATCACGACTTCATGGCCCATTTTGGCAGCTTCAATGCCCCCTTCCATGCCGCGCCAGCTCATTACCGCAGCGCCATCGGCAAGGCCGCCTTCCAGGATCTCGTCCCAGCCGATCATTTTCTTTCCATTGGATGAAATGATCTTTTCCACGCGCTTCATGAAATAGCTCTGCAGCTCATGCCCGTCCTTCAACCCTTTCTTATCCATCAGTGCCTGGCAGCCCGGATCTTCTTCCCAGTAACCGTGATATGCCTCATCGCCACCCACATGGATAAACGGCCCGGGAAAAAGGTCAGCAACTTCGGCAAATACCTTTTCGAGGAATGCATAGACCTTTTCATCTGCAGGATTCAGCGTGTTCTCCACCAGCATCTTGAACTTGCCGCCGCCATACCATTCGGCGAATGCCGTGCCCGGGTTGACCTGTTTGGGTTCTTTCCGGGTCGACAACTCGGGATATGCCGCAAGGGCCGCCATCGAGTGGCCAGGAACGTCGATTTCAGGCACGATTGTGATATTCCTTGCCGTGGCATAGGCCACCACATCCCGGATCTGTTCGTGGGTGTAGAAACCACCATACGGCGTCGGTTCGTCCGGCGCCGGGTCCCTGCGGTTGCCAAAGCGGCCATGTCGTTCGACACGCCAGGCGCCAACTTCCGTGAGTTTCGGAAGGGCCTTGATCTCGATCCGCCAGCCGTTGTCATCCGTCAGGTGCCAGTGGAATGTGTTCATCTTGTACTCGACCATCGCGTCCAGGTATGCCTTGACCTCATCCACGGTGAAGAAATGCCTGCTCACATCCAGCATGAGCCCCCGCCAGCCGAACCTCGGGTAGTCCACGATCTTGCATCCGGGGATAGATAGCGGCTTTCCCATTGTAAATTCCTGTGATTTGAATTCCACTGGAATCAGCTGACGCAGTGTCTGGATCGCATACAGGAATCCTGAAGGGTGGTTTGCAGTGACCTCGATTCCCTCCTGTTTTACGTGAAGGGTATAGCCCTCGATCCCGATTCCTTTGTCAGGAGATTGATTCAGATGGAAACTGATCCCCCTGTCCACTTCAAGGTCCGGCCCGATAAGCATTGATGCCTCATATCCCTTCTCCTTGAGTTCTGTAGAAAAGCGCTGGATATGGCCGATCACATCCATGTTGGAAGACTGAAGGATCAGCCGGACAGGGCTTTTCAGTTCAAATGGCTCTTCTGTGGGGGTGTACTCAACAGGCACCGGGATAAGTGCGTGCTGGGAGAATACATGCTGGATCATAATGAAAAAGGAAACGGTCAGGATTGGGGTTATTCTGAATAATTCAAACCTCCGCATTTTTGGTCACATTTGTGAATAAAACGCAATGTTACAATTTCATTTATTTCCTGCCTAATCACCCGGCTTTCTCTTCAAGTATCCTGGCCAACAAATACATCTCCCGGCCGATCTCCAGCACTTTCCGGTCATAAGCCTGGATTTCCTTCTCTGTCCCGTCATGGGTTTTCGGGTCTTCATACGGGAGTGAAAAACGCTTATACGCTCCTGGGATAAACGGACATTCCGCATCCGCCTGGTCACACACCATCACGGCAATAAAGTCTTTCTGCGGGTTGGCAGGATGACTGTACACTTTTGAGAAAAAATCCGGACCGGCGGGGTCACCTCCAACCGTCTGCATCCTGTAATGCGGATTGGCTAATTGATCCTGTTTTTCCATTTCAAACCCGGCCCGGTTCATGGCATCCACCATGCGTCCATTGAATGCCGTAGCCTCCGTTCCACCGGAATAGGCATGGACTTCTTCCAGGCCGAAAAAATCGGCCCAGAGATAAAACCAGGCCTGGGCAAGCTGGCTCCGGCGGGAATTATGGGTGCAGATGAAGATCACATTTGCGGATCCCAGTTCAGTGACAGATGAATGAATAAGTCCTGCCAGGTCAGACAGTTCCTTTTTCCTTTCATCCGAAATCATGGAAGTGTCAAGGTTCAGTGGCTTTGCTTCATCCCCTGTGGCTAATGGTCCGGCATTTTCTTTCATGGGCCAAAGATGGCGTGTTGTTTTCAAAGGATGTGCCTTTGGGATGTTACTTTATGATTAATTTCTGACCTTCATACCGCAAAATTGCTCTTTCACATCAGGTTTTATCGAATTCCTGCTCTATCCAATCGAAAACTGATCAATATCCCTTAAATCCATACGTTTGAAAGCAGGACAAACCATCCGAATATGAAATCTGCCATTACGTTTCTGATTTTTCTCATCTCCGCCATTTCGGCGCAGGCCCAGCCAGGCCTGAGGTCCGATTCGTTCGAAAAGAGTGTGGACGACCTGGTGCAAGCATATACTGATCTGGGCATTTTCTCAGGTGTGGTGCTCGTGGCTGAAGAAGGCAAACCCGTTTACCACAAGGCATTCGGCCTTGCAGACCGGTCAACCGGCAGGATGAATACGACGGAAACACGGTTTGACATCGGGAGCATGAACAAGTCTTTCACTAAAGTCGCCGTGCTTAAACTCATCCACGAAGATAAGCTCAGCATGGATGACCCGCTTGGTAAATACCTGGACGGATTTTCACGTGAGGTCTCTGAAAACGTCACCATCAGGCACCTTCTGACGCATACATCAGGTTTCGGGGATTACCATGGTCCGGATTATTTCGACCGGTCATATGATGAAAAAAAGCTCTGGCCGATCGTTGAGATTCTGAAGGGGATGCCGCTCATGTTCCCACCCGGCGAAGAACAGGCATACAGCAATGCTGGATACGTACTCCTTGGGGCCATCATGGAAAAAGCCGCAGGGAAGGATTTCTTTGATCTTATAAACGAACTCGTCGTGCAACCATTGGGATTGGAGAATACCTACCTCAGGGAAAAGTACAACACGCCCAATCGCGCCATCGGCTACATGCTGACCATGCGCGGCGAACTCGAAAGCAACGATGTCTTTAATGACCCGCCCAAGCCAGACGGCGGGTTTTATTCCACCACGGAAGATATCCTGAAATTCTACCGGGCCTATTTTTATGGGAACACGCTCTGGACCGATGAAGTCAGGAAACTGGACCCGATGTATCCCTTCCTGCAGGAACATATGGATTCTGGCGGCGCCATTCCGCACGCCGGCGGGTTCGGCGGCTCGAATACGGTCCTCTACGAAATCCTGCGGGACAGGATCACGGTCGTGGTCTTTGCCAATATGGATGAAGTCGTTGCAGAAGACCTGGGCGCCGGCATCCTGGCCATCATTCGCGGCCTGAAGCCGAAACAGCCGGCATACCCGGCCATCCCGTTGATCTATCAATCATACAGGGAGCAGGGCATCAATTATGTCGAGGACCATTTCGAAGAACTCTCCGCAAATTGGCATCCCGCGGACCCGAAGGACTGGATCCTGAACAACATCGGGTACAACCTGCTTTATTCGGGGATAAAGGGCGAACAGCAACAGGCCATTGAGATCCTTGAGCTGAATACCCGCCTTTTTCCGGAGGTCGCAAATACCTGGGACAGCCTTGGTGAAGCATGGAAAGCGACTGGCAACAAGGAAAAGGCGATATCCTGTTATCAGAAAGCGCTGAAACTTGACCCGGGACTTGAATCTGCCAGGGATGCACTGAAGGAGCTGCAGGAAAAGTGACAGTGTGTAAACCAAAATTAAGTCAACCCTGAAAAGAAACGCAGGTCTCCGCTATTCTGCTTGTGCATTTTGTACACCTTATCTTTATCGCCAGTAAAGAAAACTTCCTGTGAAAAACCTGAAGCCATTCATTCTCCTTCTTCTGCTCATTTCCATCACATATGGATGTGTGCAGGTCATCCTTTTGGAGCGACAAAAGCAGGTGTTAAAATCCGACCTGGTCGAACTTTCCAACATCCAGTACGGCTTGTTCAATGTCGACGAATGGAAACAGATCCTGGCAAGGATCATCACCAGCAAGGTCGAGGAATTTGACCTGGAGGAGATCGACCGCGATGCGCTGCATGCACAGATCTCCGGGTTCCTCCTGGAGGTGCTGGATGATTTTGAGCAGCGCTATTATGCAGAACGCTCCGGAAGCATCGAGGGATTCCTGCAGGGTGCAGTCGCGACCCTGACCGGTACCTTCAAACAACTCAGGAAAGACATCCCGACCTTCACCGACCAGATCATCGATTTCCTGGGTGATGATGCCAGCCGGGAGGCGGTCAGCAGTTACCTTATCGAGAAAATGGACGAGTTTTCGCAGCAGACTTTTTCCAGAACGGATTATGCACTTGTCAACAGGATCGTTGAGAAATATGGAGAAGGCACTACACCTGAAACAAAGCTTTACCTTGAAAAAGCGATCAGTGAAAACGCATCCAGAAGCAGCCCTTACAAAATCACACTGATCATCCTGAGCCTACTCATTGCCGCTTTCCTCCTGATTGGAAAGAACTTTACCAACAGCACATTCTTGTTTCTGACCCTGATCTGTGTTGTGCTGCTTGGAACCGGGGTGCTGATCCCGATGATCGAGATCGATGCCCGCATCTCCCAGCTGGAATTCACTTTACTTGGGGAGTCTGTATCCTTTGCAGACCAGGTGCTCTATTACCGCAGCAAGAGCATCCTGCAGATTGTGGATGTCATGTTGTTCCA
>JARQTN010000197.1:0-6021 GCA_029976695.1 Lewinellaceae bacterium | reverse complement strand
GGGTTTGTGCTGTTGAGTTTGTTTCTTTCGCAGAGGATGCAGCGGTTGGGAGCGGTGGAAACAAACTAATGTAGTATTCAATAAAACTGCCAAAGGAATGCATTTCTTTGGAGAAATCCAGATGACTTGTGAAAATCCCTTGGTATATCAAAATCTTCTCAGGTATCCCAAGCTGAAATAACAACTTCCCTCAAGTCTGGAAACGACTACATTCCCAGGATCACTTCTAAATTTTTCTCGTTCCTCAAGAACTGAACTTTTACGATCAACATATCCACCAATTATTCCAAGACCAAGTGTGATCGCATTGCGCTTACCATAACTTAAATATGGGCCAAAATGAAACCTCGGTCTTACAGATTTAGTATATGAGATACCAAGACCCAGTGCAAAACCTGCGCTCCAGTTATTTTTTAATAACCAGTTACCATGTAAAGAAACCAACGATCCGATCTCGAATTTGGAGGTGTTCTCCTCTTGAATTGGAGTAAAACTCGTATCCTGAATAATAGTTACCTGGCCTGAGTCATTTGTCATACTCATTGTACTAATATCTGTTATCGTAGAAAATGCCTCATCGTTCAGACCAGAAATGTACAAAGATGATCCAATCCCGATAGAAAACTTTGGTCGCTTCGGAAACCTGACATCAATAATTTGATACTTCTGTAAAAAACTATCTTCATTTCTAGGAGTAACTTGCAGAGACAATGACGTCTGGTCACCATTTAATTGTATTGGCAAGGAAGTGTAGCAATAGTCTTTATTGTTGGCAATATGTGCTGCGGTATTCATTAAAGACTTGTATCTACTTGAGTTCACAAGAGATACTGCCTTATTTAGCCTGGAAATTATGCTGTCGTAAACTGTTTCAATGGTTTGATCCTGTTTGATCAATGCTTCATTTCCTATAAAGACATCTCTGATCTTGAACTGATAGATTTCATTCTGATAATCTCGCCTCAATTGTTGAATCTTTAATCGTAGTTCTGTAACATCCCTTAAAATTAATTCTCGATAATCATCAATCTTCTTTTGAAGTGATTTGCCAGATATATTTAGATTCTCATCAATCATTTCTACGAATAGATATCGTGCTACTAGAGAATCGAAATAGTGAGTCAAAGTTTGAAATGTCTCATTGATCACTTCTAATTTCTCATCTGCTTCTTCATTTTGAAGTAAATTAGTTTCAAAAAGCATTCTTCGAGATACCACTAAACCTAACATAAAATCTGTGTTTTTATCACTCAATGCACTGATCATAGCTTCTAATCCTTTTATCAATAATTGATAAGCATTTAACACTGCTTCGTGCCTTTCCTTTAATGGAGATTTACCAATCTGTTTACAATATGTCTCCATATCGTTCTCATATTTATTAAATGATGTGTTTAGGAAATTCTTTAGTAAGATTAGTTGGCTTGGGTCTGGTCTATTCTGAATAAAAGAAACGATATCAAAACTTTGGTATTGAGTATCATAAACGAAATTCTTAGCGATGTCAAGCCATGCATTTACTTCCTTTTCCTCCTCTTCCAAGTTTAGTTGTTTCTGATTTAAAAGGTCCTTTTCTTGTGCAATTCTATCTTCAGCTCGCCGTGCAGGCCTCATTGTTCTATTGAATAGATCTTCTAGATCCTCAATCCATGAATCATCAGACATAATATTAGAAGGGTCATTTGTTTCTGTCGCTATAGATGGGTTAATCTCATTCAAAGCACTATCAATTTCTTCTGATACATTGATTTTTAGTGGTAGTGGAAACGGTAATCCGATCCCCTTAATTCCAGAAAGTAACCCACTGACTGATTCTATTCCAAGTGCAGAGATGGAAGGAAAATCAATTGCATTTTCCAGAATGGTATCTTTGGTATTAACCGAGATTTTGTAGAGATAGGTATTTATGTTTTTTACCTTGATCCGATAAAGATCTCCCTCTTTAAGTTCGATTGTATTCGGATTGGGTGTAATTTCACCCGTTTTGAAATCAATTTCCAGAGTTTTAATGTTGTCCCCTTGTGTCTTTCCAATTTGTATTGAAATAATTATCAATACAAAAAAGCAGTTGATAACCTTATTATTAATATGCATGTCTAAGAGATTTTGATTTAGTTTTCCAATTTTGGTTCTTAAACTTAATGCATTCATTAAGAAAAAGTAACCGTGAATAACAGATTTAAGTCGTTTCTTAATTTCAATACTTCTGCTTCGTTATTTTAAGGCCTATGAGAAACTGTATAAAAAACCAATTGATCTTCCGATTGTCCTAACCCCAACATAAAATGGAAATGCTTTGAAAATTGGATGATTCTAATTGTAGTTTGAATTCAGAAAGAACGAATCTGAAACGATCATTCGGATCGGCCTGATCCATGGGTGGGGATAATGAACCAGGTCCACCTTTGAATTCCGGATAAACCCGAATATGCCAACCTCTGTTGACTGCCTTATTTGAAAATCACTGCCAAAAACTAAATGAATCGCCTCTTCAACCATGGAATTTTTTGTATCTCTTTCTGAAAAGAGATCAAGATCATCAGAAATACGATGTCCATATGTGAAGGATAATGCTGTCCAGCCAACCAATGAAAAAGAATGCAGCTCTTCAATTGTCATCAGCTTTTTCAATATGGCAAGAGTGTCGGGTTCGACTGTCTCAAAGTGTAGCATCTGAATTTTTCAATCGGTTCATTGATAAAAGCTGCTGCAAGGTACATTGCTCTCTTTGGAAGAAATTTGGACTCCAGAAGCGATTCCCTGATTTTGTCCATCCCATAATACCGATGGCATTCCCTGATGTCAGAAACATCCCCATGTGAAAAAACACGTTCAATGACATACCTGAATTTTCCCTCATAATCAAGGGATTCATAATCAGTATCCCCAAAAATCCGTTTTTGAAACCTCTTGCTATCTATTGGCCTCATGGACCTAATTTTTCATTCCTGTTTTAAATACAACCTTATGAAGTGGTCGAATAGAGAGAGAATCTGTCTATTCAAAAATCCATCATGAACTCGTTCAGGTTCACATCCGTATCAAGGCCGAGTTTCTTGCGCAGCCGGTACCGGCTGACCTCCACGCCCCGCACGGATATATTCATCAGGGGCGCGATTTCCTTGGTCGTCAGGTTCATCCTGAGGTAGGCACACAATTTCTGATCCTTCGGGGAAAGCCTGGGGAATGCATCCTTGATGCGCTTGAGGAAATTCCGGTGCACCTGGTCGAAATGATGTGAAAATGCTTCCCATGATTCCTCGAGGCGTTCGTCATCGGAAAGGACAGCCATGATCTTCTTCAGTTCCTGCCTCGCTTCGGGAGACCGCACCTGGCCCTCCAACAGGTCCAGTTCTGCTTTCAGTTTGGAGAGTACTTCATTCTTCTGCATGATATGCATGGTAGAGGATGCGAGCTGGCTGTTCTTGAATTCAACTTCAGCAGCCAGTTTTTCATTTTTCAACCTGAGCACTTCCTCCTCGGCCTTCTCCTTTTCCTGGATCAGAGCTGTTTCCTTTCTGCGGTACCTTGACCTGGGCACCAGGATCAGGACAGCCATGAGCAACATCGCAAGCACTACATAAATGAAATAAGCCACACGGGAGCGGTACCAGGGAGGAAGGATTTCAAACGGAAAGCCAATGACTTCAGTCTCTTCACCCGTTTCCAGCATGGCCTGTGCCTTGAATTGATACTTACCGGGAGATATGTTGTTATATTCCTTCCGGCTCTCCGGGGACCACTGAGACCAGCTCTCATCTGCTCCATCGAGGAAAAATCGATACTGGATATCGATGCGATGGTCATATTCATTGGAAGAGACCTCAAAGAAAAGGTCATTTTGCTGGTTTTCCAAAACCGGATATTCGAATTGCCTTGCCCGTAATTGTTGATCCCCATGCAGGGGAAGATGGCCGCCAAAAAGCAGGCTGTCCTGGCTTGAAAAGAGCACCACTTCGCTCAGCATCACCCTGAAGTCTGATGTGCTCTCTTCGGGATGCTCGACAAAGTATATCCCTTTCGTGCTTGAGAGGGCAAATGCCTGCTGCGCATCATGCACATACAGGTTTTCAAAACCGCTCACATACTGACCAGTCAATTCGGGATAAATCACTTTCTTCATTTCCTTCCGTACACCCATGTCCTCAATTTCAATCATACCGGTCTCTTCTTTTGTGATATACCACAAATTGCCCTGTTCGTCTTCCTTCATCCAGTTCACCTGAATATCCTGACCAAGCATCAACGACAGGTCATCATTCAATACAAACCGGTCATATGTCTCGTCATAGGCATAGATACCGTTCTCTCCTGCGATGTAGGGCAGGCCAGCAATCGTCAGGACATAATTGCGAAATACAGAAGGCAATCCTGAACTGGTATCATAAAGCATTACTTCTGCTTCAAGCAGATCATCCGAAGGGTTGACTTTGAAAACGCCCCGATACGGATGGGACATCCAGATTTCACGATCTTTTGACTGGATAAATATCCGGCAGGATTCATCGAGGCCATTGATCTTGTTCCTGAACCGCCATTGTCCGTCCTTCTTTTCCAGGACACTGAATCCCCGGTAAGTGCCACCGAGGATGTAGTCACCATATTTGATGAATTTCCAGTATCCCTCATCTTCAGAGATCCTGGTTGCCTTGTCATCAAGAATCTCAAAGGCCCCTTCATGGTGTCCCATAAAAAGCTTCCCATCAATGGTGTCCAGTGCCCACACCTGGCCGATCGAGTTTTCCACCAGGTGAAACCCTTCCATATCAAACGGATCATAATAATCCGTCCATTCTGTGAAGAATACACCATTGTTGGTGCCGAAATAAATCTTGTCCTTAAAAATCTGCATGTCATAAACTGCTCCACGGAGATCCCCATCCGGGTAAATATTCCTGAACCTGTATTGATTGAGTACCTGGGCAATCCCGCTGGAGACTCCTGCCCACAAGTTTCCGGCTTTGTCCGCATACAGTGTTACAACATTATTGCTTGCAAGGTCATTCTCATGATTGAGCAGCTGGAACACTTTACCCTCCTTGTCCAAAAGGACGATACCGGACAATTTTGTACCAATCGCATACATGTCGCCTGGCAGGGCGATGCCGGATATCAGGTAATTATTTATGAAATAGGCATTGGTTTCGATATCCCAGGGTATCGTATTCGCACCCGAACTGAGAAATGCCCCGTTTTTCTCCGTCAGGATCAACAGTTGGTCATTGTACGGGAGGATCTCTACCACATTCTCTGAACGCGTCACTTCACCGCCACAATAGAATTCTTTCATATTCTGTTCGATCCTGAAGATTCCTTCACCTTTCTGGTAGATATACACTTCCCCGCCCACCAATGCCAGTGATGTAATGGGAATCCCATCATCAATGACGTTAAAAGCATCCTCTGAAATGATGTAGATCCGGTCCAGGGTGCGTACATACAGGATTCCATCCCGGAAGAACAGATCATAGATATCCTCCATTTTCCGATACGCTTCCGGGATCCTTTCCTTGATCGAATGAAAGGCAAGTTTCCCGGATGCATCCGGTTCAAAATAACCCAGTTCATCCTGTCCGCCTGCATAAATGCGGCCCTTGTCATCTGTGTCGATTGACCACAGGATGGTCCGGTTTGGCAGCGGATAAAGCCTCCATTTCTTCGAATCAAATTCGAGCAGTCCGTTATCGTTTGCAAAGTAAACCCGGTCATCCAGCATCGTGATGTCCCAGTTGTGCAGTCCCGCGCCATACGCCGACCTGTCAAAGTGCCTGATCTCTGGTGTGCCCAGGTTCGAGATCTGGGTGAAAACCGGTAATGCCATACCCATGACGAAGAGAAAGGCAATGCAGGATACCAGGCGGCCAGATCTGATATTTGCTGCTTTATCTTCCATGCCAATGAATATCGTAAAGTAAATCCGACTTATGCACAAATTTCGTCGTAAAGAGAACCCATCCTGAATGAGGTTGTGAGTTTTTAGGTACGCCATGTTTGAAAGGGACAAGGGACAAATAGAGAAGT
>JARQTN010000196.1 GCA_029976695.1 Lewinellaceae bacterium | reverse complement strand
CCTACCCTTCTGATCAGCTCAACGATATCCCGGGTACTCAATGCAGGATTTTGCTCTTCGGCACCTGCCATCGAATAGATCTTCGTCGTATCATCAATCGTTCCGTCGATATCATCCACGCCGAATGAAAGTGAAAGTTGAGCCGTATCCCTTCCGATCATCGGCCAGTAAGCTTTGATATGCTCAAAATTGTCCAGATAGATCCGGCTTATTGCATAATTGCGCAAGTCTTCAACCACACTCACTTCAGGAAGGTGTGACATTTCATTGTCCTGGTTCCGGAATTTGAGTGGAATGAACGTCTGGAAGCCTCCCGTGCGGTCCTGAAGCCTTCGAAGTTCTTCCAGGTGATGGATGCGATGGGCATAGGATTCAATATGGCCGTAAAGCATGGTTGCATTGGACCGCATGCCGAGGTTGTGCCAGATCTCATGGATCTCAAGCCACTGCGCTGCCGAACATTTGCCCCCTGCAATCTGGTCACGGATCTCCGGATGGAAGATCTCCGCACCGCCGCCAGGCATGGAGTCCACACCTGACTCCTTGATCATTTTCATACCCTCTTCATAACTTACTTTCGCCTTCTTGAAAATGTAATGATATTCAACCGGAGTCAGTGCCTTGATATGCAGCTCGGGCCTGTGGGCCTTGATGGATTTAAAAAGGTCGCAGTAGAAGTCCAGGTCATACTGGGGCAGCACGCCCCCGACGATATGCACTTCAGTAACGGGTTTGTCATCGTAAGACCGGATGATATCCAGCATCTCTTCCTTTGTGTACTCCCAGCCATCTTCACGCTTCTTGATCTTCCGGGAGTATGAACAGAAAGTACAGCTGTATATGCACACATTCGTGGGCTCCACATGAAAATTACGATTGAAATACGTGCGATCACTGTGCTTTTTTACCCGGATATGATTCGCCAGCTTGCCCAGCAGCGCCAGGTCGGCCTGCTGAAACAAGATAAGCCCCTCCTCACCGGAAATCCGTTCCCCTGAAATGACCTTCTGTTCAATTTCTTCCAGTTCAGCACTTTTGTTACCGGAAATGAGCACCGGGTTGATATCATCATTTATGTTCATGTTCATGTTCACTTTCTGTTTGTCCACTGGCAAGGTCGAGTATGATTTGCGCATTTTTCAAATTCGAGAATCTTTCATCCATCGTTTTTCCTCGGGCAAAGATATCATCTGCAGTGATTCCGACATTTTTCAGTTCTTTCACCTTTTGAACCACTTCAGCTGGTGAATTGGCCATGTGGCAAAGATGACCAAGGTCAGTGCCTTTCATGATCATCTCGTTCGCGATGCAATGTCGGCCGATGAACAAGCTGTACAGAAGTTTCAATTTAAACCCCTCGGAATTGAATGCCTGTACGACCGTGGCATGGGCATTCTGGATCAATTCAAACATTCTCGATTGGGAAACATTGGACTCGATTTGAATGTTTTGTACCTCCGGGCATTTTTTCAGATTCAGCTGGTCCGCGTTTTTCCCGGCAAGCCGGAATGGCATGCCCAGCTCCCCGGAAGTATCTACAAGCAGCTTTTCAACCCAGGCCTTGTTGTCAGCAATACTGAAATCGGCGTGGATAAAAATATAGTCCCCTTTGCCCGGGAGCGTTTCCACTTTTGAAAAGGGATGGAACGGCGGTACGAGAACCGTGTGTCCCCTGTGCTGGGTAGAAAAGTACATCTGGTCAAACTTGCTGATCGTCAGGATTGTCGCATCTGAATAGTAAATCCGCTCTTCATAGTTTGCCAGGCGACTGGATTCCGTCTGCAGATATGCGCGGATCAGGAGGTTCTGTTCCCACTTGCTGAGTTTTTTGTAATAGGCGGATTCCATATTATGCATGCGGACAAACTTCACATGGTTGCGCAGCGCTTCATCATCGATATAGGCCGTGGTGTGCAAACCTTCAAAAAGGATGGGTGCCGGATCCGCCGCAAGATTATCCAGGAGTTTCCTCGATTTCCTGGAAACAACGATGAAGGGCAAGGTTGAAAAATGCTTCAGGATATCCCCTGACCTTTCATAGTAGTAGATGGAGTTACAATACTTTTCGAGTTCCTTTCGCGGCTGGTATTGGCCATATGTAAAACAATGCAGCCGGATCCTTGCGCCCAGTTCATGCAAAGCCTTGATCTTGAAGAAGACATCGATTGCCCCTCCGTAATTTGGCGGATACGGGACGTTAAAACAGACGATCTGCAAGGAGTTTTCCATTCCTTTAAGGTACAATCTCTTTCCAAAGGAGTTTTAATCAGGAATGAAATTAATTTCTTTTCTTTGCATCGATTTAGATGAGGGCTCCGGCATGGGCCAAATTATCTCAACCAGCTTTGTGTGCTTTCGGTATTATTACCTAATATTATCCAAATTATCGGAATGAGATTTCACACATTCTCAATCGGGGTAGTAATTATTTTCCTTACGTTTCTTTCCGGTTCATCCATTGCACAGCACGTCATCCGCGGAGAAGTACTGGATGCCACCCTGGCCGAACCACTCATTGGCGCAAATGTCATCATCAAGGGAACTACGGAAGGTACAATCACAGATTTTGACGGACGGTACATCCTTGAAACGAATGCTTCGTTTCCAATCATTCTTGAAATATCATACACCGGGTTTGAAACCGTTGAAATAGAACTTTCAAACCCGAATAAACCACTCACAACATTGCTCGATGAAGGCTCCATTGTCATTGATGCGATCGAGGTAAAGGAAAGTCGAATCCTCGAAAAACAGAAATCATCACCCCTGACAGTTGAAGCGCTCGACCTGATCGCGATCAAGGAGACTCCGGCGGCCGATTTTTATGATGGCCTGGGTGCCCTCAAGGATGTGGATCTGACAAAAGCCAGCCTTGGCTTTACAATTGTAAACACAAGGGGATTCAACAGTACAAATCCGGTCAGGTCCCTCCAGATCATCGATGGAGTGGATAACCAGTCGCCAGGCCTGAATTTTTCCCTTGGTAATTTCCTGGGTGCCTCAGAACTCGATATCAATAAAGTTGAACTGATCGTCGGAGCAAGTTCGGCCTTCTACGGCCCGAATGCTTTCAACGGGGTGATCAACATGCAAACCAAGGATCCGTTTATCCACAAGGGCCTCGCAGCGTCTGTCAAGATAGGAGAAAGAGCCCTGTACAGTGGTGGTTTCAGGTATGCGAATGATGTGTCAAACCGCAACGGCCACCCCTTCATGGCATATAAATTAAACTTTCAGTACTTTCAGGCAAATGACTGGGAAGCAGATAATTACGATCCGGTGTTTGATACAGAAACCGGCCTGGCCAATCCAGGTGGATACGATGCCGTCAATATCTACGGAGATGAATATGCCAGTGCACTGGATTATTCAGAATTGCTGCTTTCAACACCGGGATTGGGCATCATTCACAGGAGGGGCTACAGGGAGGTCGATCTTGTTGATTACGA
>JARQTN010000195.1 GCA_029976695.1 Lewinellaceae bacterium | reverse complement strand
GCCGGGCAGGAGCACTGTAATCCTGTTCAAATTCATAGGCGCGCAGCAGATCCTGGATCTTTCGGATAATATCTGGGTCTAAAATTGTTGACTTCGAGAAGTCATACTCAACAAAACGAACTTTCCCTGGCCTGTCTACACAAAGATTCAGCACGGCCTTTCCCGAAATACCCGCTAAGCTTGTCGCATCTGCATATTTGATGACTTTTCGCGTAAGTCTTCCATCACCCGGAAAATCCCCTAAGAAATTGCCCATCCCCTGGTTTCCTTTCCCGGTATCCTTTCCGGCATTCCCGGTTCCGGTGCCCTGGCCATTCGTTCCGTCGCCCTTGCCGGCCCCGGCCTGATCTCCCTGCTGTCCATCCCCTGAGCCAGTCGTTTGCGCATCTGACTGCGCTTTGCCAAAATCTGCCCAACCCTCGGTCCACGAGGGGGCAACATCAGCCTCTTCAGCCACCTCAGGAACTGCTTCCGTTTCTTTCACAGGTTCTTTTACGGGCTCGGGCAGCGGTTCGGGCACTTCCTCGCTGATCTCTACTTCCTCCACGACATCATTCCATTCCTGCGCATTCGTCTCCTGCACTTTCGGCACCGGCAACTCCGGCGTCGGCATGGTGATCACTTCTTTCCGTTCGGGGATAGCCATCTGCGGCTGCGACTGGACCGGTTTGGCCTCGATCTGCGAGACTTCTACCTTCTGCCGCGCAGCGGCAGGCGATGCAGCAGCTTCTTTCCCGGAACCGGATTTTTTCGATGAACCCGTATCGGTGATCGGCTCGGAAAAATCGATCGTGATCGCCCGCTCAAAGTCTTTTTGCTCCAGGTCGGGACGGATGATCGGGATCAGCAGCAACAGGAGCAGGATCAGGTGTATGGCAAAACTGATCCGCTTTGCCCTGGTCTTGTGCTCCCGCTCCGTGATTTGCTGGGTCATTACATACATGTCAATCTATCTATGTGTACGCTTCTTTAAACGCACAATCTCTCAATTATTATTGCAGTTGTCCCGCATTTCACAAAAAATAACATATTAGCATTTTTTTTAATGCATAAACCGTGCCAACACTTGATTCGCCTGGAAAAAAGCAAAAAAAATCCCGGGAGCAAAAGTGCTCCCAGGATCCAGATTTATAACAATCTATTGCAATCCAAAATTGATGCCTACCTGATCTGGTAGGAAAGGCCGATACCAAAGGTGATCCCCCGCTCCCGTGCCTCGATATTCCGGGTTTCTTCCCCGAAAGTCAGCGTTTGCAGGTAATCCGAGTTCAGAATGTTGCGCACCCTGAACCGCACACCAAGGCTATTGAAGAAAGTCTTCTGGAATGAAAAATCAAGCTGCGGGATCGGCTGCTCGTAAAAGTCGGGTGATGCGCCCCCGTTGTTCAGTGTCAGGCGTTCGCCAAATACATTAAAGGACAGGACCGCATCGATCTGTGCGTCCGGGTTCAGGTAATTCAGTGAAAGGTTGGCCAGGTATGGTGACTGCCCCTGGAACGGACGGGTAAATCCTTTGCCCGGGTTGAACTGGGCAATCAACCATTGCTCTGTATTCACAGAATCCGGGTGGCCCGGTATATCCACGATAGATTTTGTCAGCGCCACATTTCCAAGGATCCTGAAATGGTTGAAAAATGAACCCAGGAAATCAAGTTTCTTGCGCACTTCAAATTCAACCCCATAGACAGTTGCGTCACCGACATTATCAAACTTGATCTGCTTATTGGGTAAAAGCGGGTTGAAGGTTTTGATGATCGGGTCCTTGAAATCCTTGTAGAACGCACTCACGGCCATCATTTCGCCAGGCGATGGATAAAACTCCCACCTCAGGTCATAATTCGTGATCAGCGTCCTTTTCAGGTTCGGGTTACCGAACAGCCGGATATCCGTACCCCGGTCAAAGGAACTGAACGGTGACAGCTCCCGCATATTCGGGCGTGCGAGCGTCCTTGAAACGGCAGCGCGCAGGTTCATATCATCATTCAGCGCGTAGATGATGTTGAGTGAAGGCAACAGGTCCGTTGCCTTGATCGCCCCTACCTCAAGTGTTGAATCCTTGCTCTGCACGGAGATATCCGTATGCTCCACACGCGCTCCTCCGATCAGTTTCAAAGGGGCGAAGTCCAGCGTAAACATCCCATACCCGGCAATCACGGTTTCATTCCCGAGATAACTGTTCTTTGTCGTCGCAATCTTCTGGTCCTGGAGGAACAATCCCAAATTTGGACGACCGTTGGATTGATAATCAATGATCCCGACATTGGAGGGTGCGAAAAATGCCTCATCGTCGCCATTGTATCTTTCGATATCCAGTGATTTCACGTTCCTGTACTGCAGTTCCATATCATTGAAATCCCTGTCTTTCGTAATATACGATGCCCCAAACTGCAATTTATTGGAAGTGCTTTTCCCCTGGAGGAACGGAATGGTCAGGTTGGCGGCCCCGTTGTACTGCACATCCGTCAGGTCACGCCAGAAATGGAATGGAAGCTGGAATTCAGACTCATCAAGGCCGTAGAAGGTATCCACGACGACCTCCCCGTTTGGCCCCAGGTTTTCACGGTAGGTGATCGTGTTGTCAAACACCCTCGAGTCCGGTTCGAGTTGGCTGGACTCCACTCGCCCGGCGTACCAGTCAAGCACGACACCGCCATCCCGTCCGAATGCATGCTCACCATTGAGCTGGAAGCTAAGCAGGTCCCGTTCATTCCAGTAGATCAACCTGGAATGATAGTCCGCATTTCCGGATATTTTACCAAAATAACTCCCCAGGATATCAATCCCGGTTTTTACCGCATTGTGGTTGTACAAGGTGTTAAAGGAGATCTTGTGGCCGGGTGAAAATTTATAAGACAAATTGAAAAGCCCGCCAACAACAGGGTTGTCCTCTGATCGTGTCTCCTTCAAATCATAGAAACTGAACAGGTTCCCGTTTTGTGTCAACTCCCAGAAAGACAGGTCCCCATTGTCATAGTGAGAATAGTTCCGTGCATAGCTCAGCGAGAGCAGGACACCCAGAGGTTTGCCGCCGAGGTCAAATTTATTCCCAACGCTGATATTTGCCCGGTAATTCATCGGGGCCGTCATCTGTGTCGGCGACATCTGGTTGCTGATCGCTTTATTGGCGGCGTCAAAACGGTCACCGAGGCCGGTTTCATCAGCACGGATCCTGTTCCGGATGACACTGGCAGGGCTCAGGCTGAGATCCGAGATCTCGGTTGAGTATTCCTTTGGCAGATCCCTGGTACCGTCATCATAGCCCAGCCAGTCCGTACTTCCTCCGCGATAGGTGTAGAAGTTGCTATTTCCGGTCGTAATCGTATTATAGCTTGTGGAAAGGCCGACATCGAACGTAAACTGGTCAGGAAACGACTTGGTGGTGATGTTCAGGCTCCCCCCGGTGGAATTACCGGGCTGATCAGGCGTAAAGGTTTTATATGCGATCAGGTTTTCCAGCATATTGG
>JARQTN010000194.1 GCA_029976695.1 Lewinellaceae bacterium | reverse complement strand
TCACGGAGATCCAGGACCAGTAACATAAGTTTGTGCGTATTTATCCTGCCCGGATCAGGAGGAATAGCCAAAATCTTTTTCATTCTTCATTGGGTTAGAGTGTCTTTCAAATAGGTGCTTCGGGTTGTTTCACATATCCATGACTGATTAAAGTTGACTTGTGATTGTAAACCATTCATCATGCATTCAAAAACGGCAGCTGAAGCAGCGGGTACTTTTGTGCTTCAAGATTCCTTCGTGTTGTGGCTTTTTTGAGAGAAACGCGGGTATAAAACCCGCGCTATCCATCATTCATCATCAATTGCCCACCGGTGGCTGCCCGTCCGGGACCATCCCCTTGTATTCATAATCACCCTTGCGCTCCTTGAATTCCGCCTTGACCGCTGCTCTCAATTCGGGATTTTCATAAAGGTCGACCATGGTCATGGAAAGCGCCTTGGCGGCCTGTGCCATCCCCTTGTGCCCAATCGACATGCCGCCGCAGGCGACAACCGCCCATGAGTGCCAGGGCGTGTCTTTCGGGGCCGTCGTGCAGCGCATCCGGATGACCGGGACGACATAGCTGACGTCCCCGACATCGGTGGACCCACCTCTTGGCATTTCCCAGGTTTCCTCGAGCGGGCGGATCTCGCTGTCCAGCCCGACCTGGGGTTTGCCGGTCGCTTCCTGGATCTTGCGTGCATAGGCCTGTTCCTCTTCCGTATATGTAATCGGGCCAAGTAATTCCAGGTTTCTCTGAAGTGCTTCTGCGCCCGTGCGGTTGACGAGGGTCTCATGGACACCGGAAATCAGTGTGATCTTGTAATCCACATTGGCCATCATGGCAGCACCCTCGGCGATCTTCTCGACCTGTTTCCAGACCTTCTGCATGCCCTTGCGGCTTCCGTCACGGACGCGCGTCCAGATGCGCGCATAGTCGGGCACGACATTAACGACATCGCCGGCACGCTGGATGTCATAGTGAATGCGCACGGTCGGCTTCACATGTTCGCGGTAATAGTTGATGCCGGTCGTATACAGCTCAAGCGCATCGGATGCATCCCGGCCATTCCAGGGGTCGGCGGAAGCGTGGGCAGCCTGCCCGTAATACTCAACCATAAAATCAACCAGCGCTAGGCCAGTCTGCACACCCACTTTCGTCTCGGCTCCCGGGTGCCAGTCCATGACGACATCCACATCGTCAAATGCGCCCGCCCGGATCATCCAGAGCTTCCCGAAGAATTTTTCCTCAGCGGGGGTCCCGTAGAAACGGACGGTTCCCTTGAGTTCGCCCGCCTCGATCAGTTCCTTGATTGCCGTGGCTGCACCCAGGGATGCCACGCCAAACAGGTTGTGCCCGCAGCCATGGCCTGCACCGCCTTCATTGAGCGGGGCCTTGTACGGGACCTTCTTTTGTGAAAGGCCGGGCAGGGCATCGAATTCGCCCAGGATCCCGATGACCGGCGAGCCACTCCCGTATTCGGCGGTGAATGCCGTAGGGATCTCCCCGATATTCTTCGTGACCCTGAATCCCTGTGCTTCCGCATAGTCAGCCAGTGCTTTGGAAGACTTGACTTCCTGGAAGGCCACTTCTTCGAATGCCCATATCCGATCGCTCAGGTCGGTGAGTTCGGGGTAATGTGCTTCTACGGAGGCGATTGCGGCATGTTTTTTACCTCCAACTTCTCCCATCTGGGCATGTGCATAGGCAATGGAAATGATGCACAGCAGGACTGTAATTTTAATTCTCATGCTTTCGATGATTGTGAGGTTTGAAAATAATGAAACGATCTTACATACAGGAAGAATTACCGTCTCCGGCATGGGATACAAAAGGATCAGCATCAATTTTTTTGCTTTTTAGCAGGATATTGGGTAACTTATCGCTGCTACGAAACATCATTTTAAAACCAGTCACCCCATTCTTCATTCAAACATTTGTGCAATGCAAAAATTGATCCTTTGCGCATTGTGTGCGTTCTGCTTCACAGCGTACACCTATGCCCAGAATTCAGGTCCGCCATTCGAAGAGATGGACCGATGCGGAACAACCGAGAACGATGAGCGACTGAAAGCCGTTTATCCGGGGTATCGAATCAACCGCGAAAATATCGAACGGTTTATCCGGGAAAATCAACATTTGCGTGAAGTGATCGATGGCATCACCATAATCCCGGTCGTGTTTCATGTCATCCATGACGGGGATGCCATTGGTACGAATGAAAACCTTCCGGAATCCCTGATCCTTGCACAACTGGACCAACTGAATGATGACTTCAGGAGGACGAATTCTGATGCGGGAAACACGCCCGCCGATTTCACAGGCATTGCTGCTGATGTGGAAGTAGAGTTTTGCCTGGCCCAGGTGGATCCGGATGGGAATCCTGCCACCGGAATCAACCGGATTAATATCAGCTCCCTGTCGGGGGTAGATCTGGCAGATTGCTGGGATGACGACTATATCGATGCCAATATCAAGATCCCAACCATTTGGAACAGTGCCAATTACCTGAATATCTGGACGGTGGTCAAGATCCAGCGGAGCAGCAATTGCGCAAATACCATCCTGGGCTATGCCCAGTTTCCAGGAGGACCAGCGAATACAGATGGTGTGGTCCTCAGGGCCACAACTGTCGGTTCTATTGCCAATCCGAACCCGAATGGGGGGGATTTTGCCCTCGGGAGAACGGGCACCCATGAAGTCGGCCATTATCTGAATCTCATCCATATTTGGGGTGATGGCGACTGCACTGTAGACGATGAAGTAGCTGACACCCCCCTTGCAGGTGACGATAATACGACCGGAAGCCCATGCACTTACCCGGGCCCGAATTCATGTGATGAAGGAGCCGGGGACCTGCCGGATATGTTTATGAATTACATGGATTACTCGGATGATGAGTGCATGAACATGTTTTCAAACGGGCAGAAAACAAGGATGCTTCTAACGCTGCTTTTTGCCAGGACCGATCTGGTCAATGCACCTTGTGCACCTGAATGCCCGGAAAACAGGGTTTTGTCAGGTACACTGGACGGAACATACTGGGCCGGGAATTCGATCACCACGAGCGGCGCCACAACGATCCCTTCCACAAATGATGTGATCCTTGAAGCTGCCGGAACGGTGACATTATCAAGTGGCTTTTCCACAACAGGGAATGCAGGCCTGTATATCGGGTTTGTCAATTGTGCATCGAGCCCGCTCACGATCCCGGACAGTAGTTTGATGCATGGCCTTGACGCACAGATTCCGGAAGGTTTGGAACGGCTGCAACACGAGAGCAGAAATTCCGGAAGGGATATGAAGAAGTGGTTCCTTCAGGAAATGCTGAGGCAAACAAATGACCAGGTAGAATTGCCACCTGAGGAAACCAGGCGGATTCAACGCAATTTTCGAAACCAGTAGACAGCAAACAATAAATAAATCGATCATGAAAACAATACATGCAAATCAACAATATCTTCCATCGAATCAAATTTTCAAGG
>JARQTN010000193.1 GCA_029976695.1 Lewinellaceae bacterium | reverse complement strand
TGGCTGATCTTGGCACAACGGGTCAGCGTTTCGAAGATCCCTGAAATGCTGTCTTCAGTCATGGAAAGGAGGAAACAGCTGCTGAGCTGTGGTTTTGGCGTGCCGGCATTAAACAACGTGGGCGTGGCATGGATAAACCATTTTTCCGACATCAGCCGGTAGGTTTCGAATGCGGCATCGAGGTCTTCGCCGTGGATTCCGATTGCCGTCCGCATGATCATGTGCTGGGGACGCTCCACTACTTCCCCGTTCATCCTGAGGAGGTAGCTCCTTTCCAGCGTCTTGAAACCGAAAAAGTCAAAACTGTAATCCCGGTCATAGATGATCTCCGAGTCGATCTGGTCACCGTGCTGGCGCACGATATTGATCAGCTGGTCCCCGATGAGGCCGGCCTTTTCGTTTGTCATGGGGTCCACATAATTGTAGAGCGCCTCCATCGTTTCGGAAAATGACTTGTTTGTGCTCTTGTGGAGGTTCGATATGGCAATCCGGGCAGCCAGCAGGGCATAATCCGGATGGACTGTTGTCATGGTTGCAGAGGTCTCTGCTGCCAGGTTGTCCAGTTCGGAGGTGGTCACCCCGTCGTAGATTCCCTGGACGACTTTTTTAGCGATTTCCACGGGAACCACATAGTCAGGGTTGAGCCCGTAGCACAGCTTTTTGATGCGGGCCGTGATCTTGTCAAAGCTGACATCTTCCCGCTTGCCGTTTCGTTTGATTACTTGCATCGTTCTTTGATATGTTTAATAGATTAAAGGGATAAAAGAATCGGTTTTTGGGATGTGGGTCAGAAATCCTCGTCCAGTGAGAAAATCTGTTGCTGCCGGTCGCTCATGACACCGGCCTTCTGGTAATCGCCAACGCGTTTTTCAAAGAAGTTTGTTTTCCCCTGGAGTGAGATCATTTCCATCCATGGGAACGGGTTTTCCACATTGAATATCTTGGTATTGCCCAGGGCGACGAGGAGCCTGTCTGCGACAAACTCGATGTACTGGCACATCAGGTCGGCATTCATGCCGATCAGGTTGACCGGCAATGCATCTGAAACAAATTCTTTCTCGATCGTCACTGCATCAGCAATGATTTCACGTACCGTTTCTTTCGAAAGCTGGTTGACGACATGGTTGTTATAGAGCAGGCATGCAAAATCACAGTGCATCCCCTCATCACGTGATATGAGTTCGTTGGAAAAGGAAAGCCCGGGCATGAGGCCGCGTTTTTTCAGCCAGAAGATCGAGCAGAATGATCCGCTGAAGAAGATTCCCTCAACGGCTGCAAAAGCGATCAGCCTTTCCTGGAAAGAGCCGTTCTCGATCCAGCGCAGGGCCCAGTCTGCTTTTTTCTTTACACAATCCATATGCTCGATGGCATTGAAGAGGTAATCTTTTTCTGCCGGATCCTTGATGTAGGTATCGATTAGCAGGGAGTATGTTTCTGAGTGGATATTCTCCATCATGATCTGGAAACCGTAAAAGAACTTCGCTTCCGTATACTGCACCTCTGCAACGAAGTTTTCGGCCAGGTTTTCGTTCACAATGCCGTCGCTCGCTGCAAAGAATGCAAGGACATGCTTGATAAAGTAACGCTCGTCATCATTGAGCTTTTTATCCCAGTCAGTCAGGTCCTGGTGGAGATCGATTTCTTCTGCTGTCCAGAAACTTGCCTCGCTTTGCTTGTAAAACTTCCAGATGTCATCGTGTTCTATCGGGAAAAGGACGAATCTCCTCGGGTTGTCCTCCAGGATCGGTTCAGGTCTTTGGTTCAGGTTTGTTTTTTCCATGTTCATTTTCAGGTTTTAAAAATTATTTCATTCGTTTCGGCTACAGCGACAAATCTCCTGATCGCTGTTTCGATTTTATCAAGCGACCGAGGCGCAGGAAAATACTTTTGACTTTAAATATTTTCTGGCGCTAAGACTCAGATCTGTTTATGATTTACAATATGAAGACGCGTAAATTTTGGCTACTGACGTATTATGAAATTCGCTCATATTGTGAACACTAAATAAATAATTATTTTTCCTAATATGTAGAAAACTTATCCACATATTGTGGATAATCCTTATAAGTGGTTAATTATCAGAAAGGTATATAATATTAAATTAATCTTTAATGTGTAAAAGGCGGCTACGCGTTTTAATTTTTTGTAAAATCGACTGCCGGATCTGACTTAACAGATTGGAAGGGCCGCTTGTGGGAATCACTTTCCCGGTGGTGTCGGATGTTGAAAACGTGGTTTTGTCTAACCGTTCAGAAAAGCTTCTTCCGCCGGAAAAACCACACCAGGAAAAGGCTGATCACAATGGACACAAGGATGATCACATAGAAGGCGCCATCCCAATCCATCAGGGGCAGGTCCACATTCATCCCGTAAAAACTGGCCACCAGGGTGGGTACCATCAGGATAATCGTGATGATCGTCAGGCGCTGGATGAAAACGTTCAGATTGTTGGAAACGATGGAGGCATAAGCCTCCATTGTGCCGCTCAGGATATTGGTATAGACATTCGCCATCTCCAGTGCCTGGCTGTTGTCGATGATCACATCCTCGAGCATATCGGCGAGGTCTTCATCGTCCCGGATGCGAAGGAAATCGGTTCGCTTCATCTTCATTTTCACCAGTTCATTCGAACTGAGGGATGTCACGAAATAGACCAGGCTCTTTTCGATGCGCAGCAGGGACTTCAGTTCTGCGTTCCGGCTGCTGTTGTACAGTTCCTGCTCGATGAGGTTGCGTTTCAGATTCAGTTTTTTCAGGCAATCCAGGAAGCGGAATACATTTTCCAGAAAGATCTGGAGCACGAACATCTGTTCATTCGAAGGGTCAAGGTTGCGCACCCTCCCCTCCAGCATTTTGAGGATGATCGGGTTTTCCGAGCCCGTGATGGTGACGATATGGTCAAGTGTCAGGATGATGCCCAATGGGGATGTCACATAGATCGCCTCGTTTTCCTTGTCGATCGCGTTCAGGATGGGTGTGTTGATCAGGATCAGGCGGACATCATCTTCCCTTTCGTACCTGGAGCGTTCGTCCATGTCAAGGGAGTCGGTCAGAAAATCGAGGGGTATGGAGAGTTGTTCCGAAAGCTGTTCGAGCTCATTCGGTTCAAAAGGAGAGGATACATTAATCCAGCAGGAGATCTCCGGTGCATCTAACTCCGTCAATTGTCCATTTTTCCTGGCATAATAACGGATCATAGCAACAACAACTTTCCATTTGTAAGATCATTCGATTCAAAAACGCAATACCGCATTGGTGTTGAGCGGCTCAAACTTACAATATAATTTACCAGTGAGCAAACCGGATTTCGTGCTCGCCGGAATTCATTCCGTCGGGTCAAACTGGTTGCCTGTCAGCCCCCGGCGCACCCAATAGGTAAGCCAGTATTCCGATGTCGCCGTTTTGGGTGTCCACTGCAGAGGGAGGTTCTGCTTTGACCGGTAAAAGTCTTCTACGATCTCTGCCTGTTGTTCGAAATTGAATGCAAATGCGAACGGCAGGCCCTGCTTTCGGATGAGCTGGCTCAACCCGCCATAGTCATACCGTTCAGGGCTGAATTGTGCCTGTAAAGCCAATGCAATATAGAGCGAACCGAATTTCTGGTACTGCCATACATGCACAAGTTCGTGTACCATGATCGGAAAGGTGAGTTCGCCCCAGCTGTTGATCGTATGAAAGCTGACGTAGGCCAAACGCCATTTTTTCGGGCCAATCCTCGCTTGCGTGTCTATCCTGACCAGGTCCCATGCAATTTCATTCCCGAAGATTTTCCTGTAATGCGCAATCTCTTCTTCCTTGAGTGAACGGACATCCGGTTTGAATAGCTCGGTGACTGTCTCATAAAGTTCCGGAATACCCAGCAGGTCGAGGACCAGGAGGCAAAGGCCAAGGAGCCAGAAAAGCGGGTTGATCCGGAATGCTTTACTGCGCGCATCCTGTTTCGTCAGCACGAGCCAGAGCACCCGGCCGGGGTGCACCATGTGCAGGAACAGGTTCCGGAACCTGACTGGCCAGGTTTCCATGAAATAGATCAGGCGAAGCCAGCTGATTTTCCATTTCACAGACATGATTACCTGAACTGGATGGTTTTGACCGGATCGATCCGGGTGATCAGGTAAGTCGGCAGGATGAGGAACAGCATGATCACGACAATTGTGGCTCCATTCAATACAAGTACCTGGAAAAGGTTCAGATCGATCGGGGCGTGGGAAAGGTAGTAATCTGCTTCATTCAGGCGGATCAGTTTGAAATGCTTCTGCAATAGGGCCACCCCGATGCCGATGACATTCCCCCAGACCAGTCCTTTTATGATCATATGGAACCCATGGTACAGGAAGATCTTCCGGATGGAGGTATGGTGTGCACCCAGCGACTTTAAAATGCCGATCATGTTGGTACGTTCCAGGATGAGGATGAGAAGCACCGTGATCATGTTGATCACAGCGACAATCGTCATCAGGGACAGGATCACAATGCCGTTGATATTCTGGAGGTCCAGCCATTCAAAGATATTCGGGAACTTCCGGCGGATACTCTCGGCATAGAGTTGGGTGGGGAGTTCCTCGATATACAGGTATTCTGCAATCACATCCGCATCATCAATGTCATCCACAAAGACTTCGATCCCCGAGATCTGGTTGGGTGACCACCCGAGGATATCCTGGACACGGGCAAGGTCCACCAACGCAAATTTCTTGTCGCTGTCCTCAAGGCCGGTCCTGTAGATGCCGCTTACCTTGAAACGCCGCTGGAGCTGCCGGTTGTCACGTACGAAATATATGATAAACTGGGCACCGGTATCGAGTCTTAGCCGGTCAGCTGTATACTGGGAAATCATGATGCCTTCATTCATCCCTGGACTGCCGACATCCAGCGTATCCCCGCTGATGATATATTGCCGGATAAAATCCCAGTTGAAATCCGTATCGACACCTTTCAATATGATCCCTTCCAGTTCATCTTTGGTCTTGATGATGCCGGGTATCTGTGCAAATACCTGGGCGTGTGCAATGCCGCCGCGGGTTTTGGCCTTTGTCACTTTTTCATTGCTGCCAAAAATGCCCCTGTCTTCCACGACCAGGTAATCTAATGATTCCATACTGTCCAGCCGGGCCACAAAATCGAGGTTCCGGTTGAATGGCATGGGTTCGTAGGTGTTGCTGACACGTGTATCCATGATATGGATGTGCCCCCAGAATCCGAACATCTTGTTTACGATCTCATTCTTGAAACCCCGGATGAGGGCGCTGGTAAGGATCATGACTGCAAGGCTCAATGCTACTGCTGCCGTGGCGATCCGGATGATCACACGGGTAAAGGTCTTCGTCCCGGAGTGACTGAGTTTGTTTGCTATGAACCAGGCGACATTCAAGGTCGGAAGTTTGACTGAAAGATGAGGATCAACACTGTGAAAGTATTAAAATATTCATTGCACAGTCAGATTGTTATTTTTGCGCTTTCTCTATCAACGCGGAATTATGGAATTTATTCAGGAATTACAATGGAGGGGGATGTTGCATGATGTGACCCCCGGCGTGGCAGAGCACCTTGCTGCGGGTGTCCGGACAGGCTATATCGGCTTTGATCCCACAGCGACCTCCCTGACAATCGGCAATTATGTGCAGATCATGATCCTTACCCATTTCCAGCGCGCTGGCCACCAGCCAATCGTGTTGATGGGCGGCGCGACAGGCAGGATTGGTGATCCTTCCGGCAAGGATGAGGAACGGACGCTGAAATCATATGAAGAGCTGGATGCCAACCTGGAAAAGCAGGTGTTGCAAATGAAGAAGTTCATCGATTTTGAAGAAGGAGCCAACAAGGCCATCCTTGTGAACAACCTGGACTTCTACAGGAAAATGAATGTCCTGGATTTCCTGCGCGATGTGGGAAAAAACCTCACAGTCAACTACATGCTTTCGAAGGAAGCAGTGAAGAAACGCATGGATGTCGGGATCAGCTATACGGAATTCAGCTACCAGCTGCTGCAGGCGTATGATTTTCTTTGCCTGTACAGGGATTATGGGTGTACACTGCAGATGGGTGGTTCGGACCAGTGGGGGAACATTACCTCTGGCACGGAGTTCATCCGTCGGAATATTGAGGACGGGAAAGCATATGCAGTCACGACTCCCCTGCTCACAAGGTCTGACGGGAAAAAATTCGGAAAGTCTGAAGAGGGTAATATCTGGCTGGATCCTGAACTTACATCGCCCTATAAATTCTACCAGTTCTGGATCAATGCGGATGATGCGGATATCCCAACTTTTTTCCGGTATTTCTCATTGAGGTCGCAGGAGGAAATCCTCGAGCTTGAGCAAACCTTTGCTGATCGCCCCCGTGACTTTAAACGTATCCTGGCGGAGGAGCTGACAGAACGTGTCCATTCGAAAGAGGCCATGCAAAAGGTGGAAAACGTTTCCCAGATCCTGTTCAATCCGCGAGCGGATGTTTCGTTGTTGCAGGCACTTGACCCTTCAGACTGGAAAGTGATCTCCGAGGAAATCCCCAGTTTCACGATCAGTACTTCAGAACTGCAGAATGGCATATCCATGATCGACCTGATGACGGATCACAGTACGATATCAAATTCCAAAGGTGAGGCCAGAAGAAGCATCCAGTCAAATGCGGTATCTGTCAACAAAGTCAAGGTGCAGGGCATCGACCATAACATATCTCAGGAAGCCATCCTTCCCGGGGGCTATTTCATGGTCGAGAATGGAAAGAAGAACAAGTTTGTTTTTTGTGTGGAGCGATAGGGCTGTCCAGCGCAGGAGTTGCCGTCCGCTGCAGGGTGCTTACTCTTCCCCCCTCAAACGCTTGTCCTGCTTAATGGCAATGTCCACGATGCGCTTCATTGTCTGGACGATGGCGAGGAAAATCAAATAACCAAGTGTGAGCACGACAAACAGCCAGCGGAAACTGCCTGCCTCATCGATGGGCATGCCGGAAACAAGGTAGGCAAACAGGGCTCCCAGCACGAGTAGCAGGATATAGGTTGTAATAGATCTGCCCCAGTATTTCAGCAGGCTTTTTGCCTTGATGCTGCTGATGCTGTTGGCAATTGTATAGAACAGCAACATGGCGGTGCTTGTGATCCATGGTGAATTCTGGTCTGGTTCAGAGATACCTGTCCATTTAAAGATCGCTTCAATCCCGACAAAAAAAATGATCATGCATGCAATGACAATACCCTGGATATATGGATTGACGATCCATTGAAAGAATTTTTCCTGATTTAATTGCATGCTTAACGGATTGGTTCGGCAAATAGGTCGTACTCATGAACATCCGTGATCCGCACTTGTTCAAAGTCCCCGATGCGCATGAAGTGGTCATTCGCTGAAACCAGGACTTCATTGTCCACCTCCGGTGAATCAAATTCCGTCCTGCCTATGAAGTAATCCCCTTCCTTCCGGTCAACGAGTATTTTCATTTCCTTTCCCACCAACATCTGGTTCTTTTCGAGGCTGATCTCCTGCTGGATCTCCATGATGCGGGCTGCCCGCTCTTCCTTTACTTCAGCGGGCACATCATCTTTAAAATTGTATGCATTGGTATCCTCCTCGTGTGAATACTGAAACACACCCACACGCTCAAACCGCATGTCCCGGACGAATTGACAGAGTTCCTCGAAGTCGTCCGCCGTCTCTCCGGGATATCCGACAAGGAAAGTGGTGCGAATCGCAATCCCCGGGATAATATTTCTTATGTTCTTGATGAGTTCCCTGGTTTCTGCCTGGGTGATCTGCCTGCGCATGGCAGCGAGGACACGGTCACTGGCATGCTGCAGTGGCATATCCAGGTAATTACAGATGTTTTCATGTTTGGACATGGTATGGATGACATCCAGCGGAAACTTGCTCGGATAGGCATAGTGGAGCCTGATCCATCCGATTCCATCGACGGCTGAAAGCTGTTCGAGGAGTTCCGGCAATGCCCTTTTTTTATAGATATCCAACCCATAATAGGTGAGTTCCTGTGCGATCAGGATCAGTTCCTTCACGCCTTGCCGGGCAAAGTGCCGGGCTTCCTTCACGAGTTGCTCGATGGGTTTTGAGACATGCTTGCCCCGCATGAGCGGGATGGCACAAAAAGAACAGGTCCGGTTACACCCTTCCGATATCTTCATGTAGGCGTAATGTGCCGGAGTGGTGATCGACCGCTCTCCGATGAGTTCGTGTTTGTAGTCGGCTTGCAATGTGTGCAGCAATGAAGGGAGTTCAACCGTGCCAAAGTAGGCATCCACTTCCGGGATCTCTTTTTCAAGATCATCCTTGTACCGCTGCGAAAGGCAGCCGGTGACATAGAGTTTATCGATCGTGCCTTCCTTTTTCAGCTCAGCACATTCAAGGATCGTATTGACGGATTCTTCTTTTGCGAGGTCAATAAAGCCGCATGTATTGACGATCACGATATCAGCATCTGCGACCTGGTCATGGGTCACTGCATAGTCGTTGGCACGCAGCTGCGTGATGATATTTTCTGAATCCACAAGATTTTTTGAACAACCCAACGTGATCAGACTGACCTTTGACGCCCTTGTCCCTTTTGTTTTCATATTTTCGTTTAAACAGGGGCAAAGATAGGCCAAACGAAAATCATTTGATTGCCCGGGTCGTTATATCATGAGATGACAATAAAGTTAGATCTGAAATCCCTTTTCGCCGTTGTTGCGTGCGTGTTCCTGTTGAATCAGGATGTGCCTGCGCAGTTTGGTGCGAGTATCAGTTATGATGTCCAGTACGCACCCAACTGGGAAGGGCTCGTCGATGCCTCGGATTCATTGAATGCTCCGGGGACCTTCGTCACATTTGGGATAAATTACTGGCTGCGCCCAAAAAACCTCCGGATCGAGATCCTCCCGGAGATTGCCTATCGCAGGAATTTCGGTGATACAGGACAACCTGGCTTTCATGCAAGAACACATAGTATTGACCTGAATGTAAATGCCCTTTTCTATGTCTTCGACCTGGGCAACGATTGCAATTGCCCGACATTTTCCAAACAGGGCAATTTTCTCCAAAAGGGGTTTTACCTTGAAGCCAGTGCCGGCGGCAGCTTGCGTCAATATCAAATTTCAAGTACCGTGAGCGGAGAGGCCCGGGAGCTGGAGAGAAGCAGTGGTTTGTTGGGTAAAACCGCGATCGGTGCCGGGATTGATTTCGGGATTTCGGACCTGGTGACCATCTCCCCGTGGGTAAAATACGAATGGCATTTCGGCGGCCAGTGGGACCAGTTGAGCCAATATGGAACTGGCGATACAGAACAGGAATCCTCCCCGCTCGGATACCTGAGGTCTGGCCTGAGGCTCATCTTCAGGCCGGACTACCGGCCGTTCAGGTGATCAGGAGAACCGGCCACGCAGGATCTCCCACAGCACAATCCCTGCCGATACCGAAATATTGAGCGAATGCTTTGTCCCGAATTGCGGGATCTCGATACTTTCATCAAACAGGGAAATCACTTCATCAGACACGCCTTTTACTTCGTTCCCGAAAATGAGGGCGATCTTCTCCCCTGACCTTTGTTCGATTTTCTCAAGCCTTTTCGACCTGTTGGTTTGTTCAACCGGGATTACGCGATATCCTTTTGATTGCAGCTCTTTGACTGCCTCAGTGGTCTGTTTAAAATACCTCCAGGATACAGATTCTGTTGCCCCGATCGCCGTTTTTTCAATCTCCCTGTGTGGTGGTTTTGCCGTGATGCCGCACAAGTATATCGATTCGATCGCAAAAGCATCCGCAGTACGGAATACCGATCCCACATTCAGCCCGGAACGGATGTTGTCGAGGACACAGATCACTGGAAATTTCTCCGCCTTCCTGAAGGTGTCTGGATCAGGCCTGTTTAGCTCCTTAAGTTGTAACTTGCGCATAAACCTTCTGCTCTGCTTGGACGCGAAAGATAAGACAATCGGCGGGATGGCTCTACCAGCATTCTGGATCCGCCTTTTTATGGCGCTTGTCCTGTATGGATGCCTGCTTGTATTTCACGGTTACATCTTTGGCTATGGTGACCAGATCGAGATCGTGCCCGTGCTTTACCAGATGGATCATCCGGGGGTGTATCCCCATGATTTTTATATCCAGCATATCCTGGACAAACCGATCCATGAAAGGTGGTTCTTTGTCCATGCCATCCATGTGATGCATCTCTTCCATCCATGGTCGTTTTTCCTGATGCACCTGTTTTTCAGTGTCCTCCTGATAATGGGACTGGATCGCCTTGCTTCAATGATCATTGAAGCTCCGATTACCCGCTGGACTGCCATCTTGTTTATCCTGTTGATCTCCTACAATATCAACCTTGGGGGGAACGAACTCTGGTACAATTCCCTGATCCCGAGTGTCGCAGCGAAAGCATTCGCAGCCTGGGCAATCTATTTTGCCTTCCTGAAAAATTGGAAGTGGGCAGTTCCCATGTTCATCTTGGTTACATTCGTCCAGCCGCTTGTTGGGATCCAGGTCATCCTGCTCAGTTTCCTTGCCGCATTACCGATCAGTAAGGAGGATTTTTGGAAGCAGGTGAAAATCCAGCTTGTTCCCTACCTGATTACGTTTTTATGCGTCCTGCCCTGGCTATACCTGCTATACAGGGAGCATAGCAGTGGTGGGATTTCCGATGCATTGTTGTTTGAGATCATAGAATTCAGGCTGCCCCACCACTTTTTCCCGGAATACTTTTCAAAGAAAGGATACGTGCTTTTACCTTTTCTCGCACTGGTCGGCATCGTGGTTTACCGGGTCAAGCAAACCTGTTTTTCCCGTTTAATCGGATGGGTCATCATCGGATGTCTTGTGTATGTGCTCGGTGTTGAGGTCTTTCATTGGCCTGTTTTTTTGAGTACGCAGTGGTTTAAATCGACGATCTGGGTGAAAGCATTCGGATTTTTTGCCCTTTTCCACTTAATTGAACAATGGCTCGAATTGAAGAAACAGACGTATCCCGGGGTATACAGTCTTTATCAACAAAAATGGTTGAAGATTGCGGTTCCCGTCATTGCACTTTTTTGCCTGGTTGCCATCAGGCAGATGGATATCGGCTTTATGGAAAACCGGCCGTATGATTTTCCGTGGCATGACGATAAGACGCCCGAGAAAGAAATTTGCTTGACGGCGGGTGAATTATCAAATCAGGATGACGTATTTATTGTTCCTCCGGATTTTTCGATGTTCAAATGGTACAGCAAGCGGAATTCGTATGTGGATTACAAGGCGATGATCCACCACAAGGATGTCCTGGCGGAATGGTATCAGCGGGTTCGTGTTGTATATGGCATGGATTTGTCAGGCAGGAATTCGGCCCAAACTCTGGAAGGTGCCTACACTGACTTCGTCACGGGTGCAGATGAAAATGTAATTGGATCCTGGCGAAAAGCCGGGATCGATTTTATCATCGTTCCGGTTGGCCTGTCGCTCGAACTAAGTGAAGTGGTACGGAATGACCGGTATGTGATTTACCGGTTATCCCCTGCCGGTTAAATGGCACATTGCCCTCTTTGATTATTTCCGGACAAATTCCTTTTCCTGTGCCTGTTGGCCCTGCGTGGCATGAAAAGCCATACATGCTTTCACGAATGCCACAAACAGCGGATGCGGCTTTTCAACCGTACTTTTCAGTTCAGGGTGAAACTGCACACCAACAAACCAGGGATGGTCCGTGATCTCCATGATCTCGACCAGGTTGCTATCCGGGTTGATCCCGGTGGCGACCATTCCGTTTGCATTAAAATCCTTCAGGTATTCATTGTTGAATTCGTATCTGTGCCGGTGCCTTTCCTCGATCTCAAGCTTGCCATAGGCTTCTTCCGCCAAAGAACCGGGCTTGATCGCACACGCGTACGCACCAAGACGCATGGTACCTCCTTTTTTCTTGATTTTCTTCTGTTCTTCCATGAGGTCGATCACTGGCTGGGGCGTATCTGAAGAAAATTCAACCGAAGATGCTTCTTCAAGGCCCAGCACATTGCGTGCGAACTCCACGACAGCACATTGCATCCCCAGGCAGATGCCAAAGAACGGGATCTTGTGTTCACGTACATACTGGACGGCCCGGATCTTGCCCTCAATCCCCCGTTGGCCGAAGCCTGGGGCAACAAGGATGCCGTCCAGCCCATGGAGGATCTGGTCAAAGTCCCCGGTCAACTCAAGGAGTTCCGAATGGATCGGGACCACCTGGACCTGGCATTCATTGACGGTGCCAGCATGGACAAAGGACTCATGGATCGATTTGTAGGCGTCCTGCAATTCATTGTATTTCCCGATCAACCCGACTTTTATTGAAGTCCTCGGGTTTTTCAGTTTATGCAGGAACTGTTTCCACCGGGTCAGGTCCGGTTCGATGTCGTTCTCGATATTGAGCTTCTTCAGTACGATATCATCGAGGTCCTCAGCGGCCATCAGGAGCGGCACATCATAAATTGTGTTTGCATCCATTGCCTCGATCACAGAAGACCGGTCAACATTGCAAAACAGGGAAAGCTTCTTTCTGATCTCTTCTGTGAGGGGGTGTTCCGTGCGGCAGACCAGGATATCAGGCTGGATCCCTGTTTGAAGCAACTCTTTAACCGAGTGCTGTGTAGGCTTGGTTTTCAATTCCTTGGCGGCGCTGAGATAGGGAATCAGGGTAAGGTGGATCACAAGTGAATTTGTATGCCCCAATTCTACCCTGAGTTGCCTGATCGCCTCCAGGTATGGAAGTGACTCAATATCACCGACGGTACCACCGATCTCGCTGATCACGATGTCAAAGTCACCGCTTTTGCCTAACAGGCGCAGCCTTCTCTTGATTTCATCCGTGATATGCGGAATGACCTGGACGGTCTTTCCCAGGTAGTCACCTGCGCGTTCCTTGTTGATCACGGTCTGGTAGATCCTTCCCGTGGTGACATTGTTTGCCTGCGAAGTCGAAGTCCCAAGGAAACGTTCGTAGTGGCCCAGATCCAGATCAGTTTCAGCCCCATCGTCTGTCACATAGCATTCGCCATGTTCATAGGGATTGAGTGTGCCCGGATCCACATTGATGTATGGATCGAATTTTTGAATGGTAACCGAGAGTCCGCGTTCCTGGAGGAGTTTGGCTAAAGAGGCTGAAATGATGCCTTTGCCCAAAGAAGATGTGACGCCGCCCGTAACGAAAATATACTTGACCATAGCCGGAGTTTGTGAATGTGCACGTTACGGAATACAAAGGTACGGATAATATCCACACCGGGTAAGATGATCCAAAGAAAAAAGGCCCGGAACCAGCCGGGCCTTTTTTCAATTTACTGATTGTATCCTACTTGTTGTTGTCATCTTCAACTTCCTCAAATTCTACATCAGTAACGTCATCTCCTTCTCCGGATGCATCACTGCTTCCCGTGCTGTCACCAGTGCCTGCGTCGGCACCATTGCCACCTGCTTGTTGCTGTGCCTGGTAGATGTCCTGGCTCGCAGCCTGCCATGCACTGTTCAGATTCGTCATAGCTTTGTCAATCGCATCCAGCTGTTCGGATTTATGCGCCTCCTTGAGTTCTCCAAGCGCAGATTCGATGGCTCCTTTTTTATCTTCCGGGATCTTGTCGCCGAATTCTTTAAGCTGCTTTTCGGTCTGGAAGATCAATGTATCCGCAGCATTGACTTTTTCCGCTTTTTCCTTTGACTTTTTGTCGGCTTCCGCGTTTGCTTCAGCTTCTGCTTTCATCTTGGCAATTTCCTCTTTGGAAAGGCCGGTGGAAGCCTCGATCCGGATACTTTGTTCCTTTCCCGTACCCTTGTCCTTGGCGGATACGTTCAGGATCCCGTTTGCGTCCATGTCAAAGGTTACTTCGATCTGCGGTACGCCCCTCGGTGCAGGCGGGATATCGCTGAGGATAAACCTGCCGACCGTCCGGTTGTCCCTCGCCATCGGGCGTTCGCCCTGCAGGATGTGGATCTCAACCGAGGGTTGGTTGTCCGCTGCGGTACTATACACCTTGGATTTTTTCGTCGGGATGGTGCTGTTCGCCTCGATGACCACGTCGAATACGTTCCCCATCGTTTCAATCCCGAGGGAAAGCGGTGTGACGTCAAGCAGCAGGACATCCTGTACATCCCCGCTCAGGACACCGCCCTGGATGGCTGCCCCGATTGCGACAACTTCATCCGGGTTTACACCTTTGCTCGGTTTTTTACCGAAAAATTCCTCAACTGCCTGCTGGATGCGGGGGATCCTTGTCGATCCTCCGACGAGGATCACATCGTCAATATCACTTTTTGACATGCCTGCATCGCGCAACGCATCTTCACAAGGTTTGAGCGTTTTTTCTACCAGTTCATGGGATAGTTGCTCGAATTTGGACCTGGACAGCTTGATGTCCATGTGCTTTGGCACACCATCAACAGCTGTGATGTATGGGAGCGTGATGCTTGTCTCGGAAGAAGATGAAAGCTCGATCTTCGCCCTTTCTGCAGCTTCTTTCAGCCTTTGCAGCGCCATCGGGTCCTTTCTCAGGTCGATCGCCTCATTTTTCTGGAATTCTTCTGCCAGCCAGTCGATAATGACCTGGTCAAAGTCATCACCACCAAGGTGTGTGTCACCGTTAGTTGATTTTACTTCAAATACCCCATCCCCGAGTTCAAGGATAGAAATATCAAATGTACCCCCACCAAGGTCGTATACCGCGATGGTGACGTCC
>JARQTN010000192.1 GCA_029976695.1 Lewinellaceae bacterium | reverse complement strand
TTTTTTTCCTTTTCTCGGTTTTGATGCGGTTCTTTTCGCTATTCCCATCCGTGATCAATCATGATGAATCCACTTACCTCGTCATTGCCAATTCTATCACGCACGGAGCTGTCTACCTGAAGGATTTCATAGACACAAAACCTCCGGGCATATTTTACCTGTTTGCATTTTTGATTCAAATTTTAGGCAAAAGTATTTTCCTGATCAGGCTGGCAGGGTGCCTGTTCATCGCCGGCACGGCTTTCCTGCTTTTCTTGTCCAGTATGAAGCTTTATAGACACCGGGCTGCTGCCATCGCTTCAGGCGCTTTCTACATCCTGGCGATTTCGATCTTCACCTACTATGGCATATCGCTCAACACAGAGTCGTTTTTCAATTTTTTCACTGCTGTCGCACTATTGCTGTTTTTGACCGATACCAGAAAATCGTATTTGTTTGCCGGCATCGCATTCGGCATCGGGGCCATCATCAAGTATGTCGTGCTTTTTGATGGCTTTGCATTTGTCGTATTCGCCCTGATCGTCGCTATCAAACAAAAATCCCTGGCAAGGAAGATATCGCAGCTTGTCCTGATGGGCATCGGGTTTTCGATTCCCATTGCGATGCTCTTCCTTTACTACGCCGGACAGGATGCGCTTCCCCTGCTCCTCCAGCATACTTTCAGGGTAGGCAGCGGGTATCAGTCAGATACCTCAACCTGGACCATGGTCAAGTTTTACCTGGATTTCCATGCCCGTTTTCTGCCGTTTACCATCATGCTCGTGCTTGTGCTCATCAGGCAGAAGCATCTTTTTCAAGGGATTCAGGTCAGGTGGTTTTACATCATTTGGTATGTCAGTACCATGGTTTCTGCTGGTGCACCCCAGAATTTCTTCGGCCACTATTTTATCCAGGCGTTGTTGCCCCTGTGCTTTATAACGGGGCATATTTTTATTGTGAAACCAAACATCCTGAATTCACTGAAGACTCGCCCCATACGCTGGGCAATTCTCATTGCGCTGATTATTGGATTGAATGGCTTTTTCCAGTGGAACGACTACGCCCGAAAGCCTGATTATCCAAAGATCATCGCCCGTGATCTCGCGAATGAACTATCCAGCACGGACATCCTGTATACCGGGAACTACCAACACATCATTTATTTCCTGCTGGACCGGGATAGCCCAACGCCTTACGTGCACAGGTCCTTGCTTGAAAGGAATCACCTGGCAACAGTGCTGGGATTTGACCGGAAAGCAGAATTGAAAAGATTGGCTGAGATACCCCCTGATTACTACATTTCTAAACCTGATTTAAAAGAGCCTTTTAAACCATCGCCTTCGGTTCAATACCAATTGATGAAGGCATACCCCGACAATATTTCGGTGTATAAGAGATCTTTGGAATAGGGAAGTTTTCGATAAGGACAACATCGACAATATCGTGACATGTAACACTTTTACATCCGTGCCGTTATATAGTTGAATCCAGCCAAGCTTGACAATTCGATAACCAGTGATTGTATGAAAAGATTTTTCCTCCTTGCTACGGGCCTGTTCATGTCATCTTTCCTCATTGCCCAGGGCATCAGGGGCACCCTCACGGATGAGAACGGACAACCGCTTCCTTTTGCCACGATTTATGTGGAGGACATGCAAAGCGGGACAGCAACGAACGAGGAAGGAAATTACGCGTTTCGCTTGCCTCGCGGGAACCACTCCATCACATTCCAGTATCTGGGCTATCACGCGGAAACCAGGACCGTGACGATCGGTTCCGGTTTTCAAACGCTGGATATCCAGTTGAAGGTGCAGCCCATCAGGCTCCAGGAAGCGATCGTGAGTTCCGACCGGGAGGACCCGGCATACACCATCATGCGCAAAGCGATTGCGAAGGCCAAATACCATACCCAGCAGATCGATTCGTTTGATGCCACGGTGTATATCAAAGGGTCAGGCCGGCTGCTAAAAACGCCGAGTCTCATCTTCTTCAGGAAGAAAATCGAAAATGCACTCAAGGAAGAAGGCATCGACTCCACCACCGCCTTTGTGACAGAGTCGGTCAACAAGGTACATTACGCACGGCCCAGCACCTTTACACAAAAAGTGATCTCCATCCGGACGATCGGAGATGACAATAATTCCAGCCCGAACGGATTCATCCAAAGCAGTTTTTACGAACCCAGGGTGAATACGGCAATTTCACCGCTGGCACCGAATGCATTTGCCCACTACAGGTTTGAATACCTGGGCAATTTTACCGACCGGGGACACCTGATCAACAAGATCAGGGTTACGCCCCGCAGCAGGGGCGACCAGATCTTTGAAGGCGTCATCTATATTGTCGACCAGATCTGGGCAATCCACAGCCTGGACCTCTTTACCTATATCTGGGGAATCAAATTCAATATCAACCAGGTCTACGCCCCGATCCTTGAAAATGCCTGGATGCCCATCAACCAGATCTATGACGTCACAGGTTCGGTTTTTGGCTTCAAATTCGAATACCGGTACCTGGCCAATGTGCAGGACTACGACATCACACTTAACCCGGACCTGGACCTCGAGGTCAATGTCATTGACGAAAAGCTTGAAAAGAACCTCGCAAAGCAGGCCGACAAGCTCCTCAAGGAGGAAAACGTGGAGACACTGAAAGACCTCGAAAGCGGCAAGGAAGTCAGCAGGAAGCAGCTCCGCAAGCTCCTGAAGGAATACGAGAAAATGGAACAGGAAGAGTTCGAGGAAAAAATCGACACCCTTTCAGATGTTGAGGAAATCACCTCGTTCGAGATCGATTCCATGGCTTACAAGCGGGACTCGGCCTACTGGACCACGATCCGGCCGCTACCCCTGACAAAATACGAGGTGAAAGGCTACAGGAAGATGGACAGCATTGCGGTGGTGGAGGCAAAGGAAGAAGCTGAAAAAGATACTGTTTCCGTCACGTTCGGTTCGGATGGCATGACTGCCCAGCGGGTCAGGAGCAAATCGAAATTCCAGGTCCAGGACCTCGTCTTTGGTGGTTCCTATAAAATGGGAGAAAAGAGCAGGTTTGCCATCCTGGGCATCCTTGACCAGCTCCATTTCAACACGGTGGATGGGTACAATTTTAAATACCTTTTCCGTTTCTCCGGGGAAACAGCGAAGAAAGTGGACTGGTCCGTCACACCGGGCATCCGCTATGCATTTGCCCGAAAAGCCGTGGGATTCGAACTGCACAACGGGTATACCTGGGGCGAACGATACCATAAGTCGAACTTTTCAATCGGTGGCGGCCGGGACATTTCACAGCTGAGCAGAAACACGGCCATCCATCCCTATATCAATGATTTCATGAGCATCCTGTTTGAACGCAATTATATGAAGGTGTATGAAAAGGATTACATCGCTGCCGGATACCAGAAAGACTTTGGCAGGAAACTTACAGTCCGGTTGAACGGCGAATGGGAAAAGCGCAGGCCGCTGATGAACAACTCGGACTTTGTCGTCTTTGACAGCAAACGGCGGAC
>JARQTN010000191.1:2610-14721 GCA_029976695.1 Lewinellaceae bacterium | reverse complement strand
AGCATTTAATTTGTTTCTCTACATCACCCCCAAATCCTATCATCCTTTCATCCTAAAAATCCTAATTCAGACAAAAGGCAATGGAAAATGGAAAATGGAAAATGGAAAATGGAAAAATTGTACATCTCATTTTAGTGTCAATGCTGATTCCTGGTGAACTTTTTCTTCACGTCCAGGTAATCCAGGTAGTAGAGGACCTTGACGGAAAAGCTGTTGACCTGGGGATTGTGGAACAAGCCTGACAGATTCTCACCGAACGATACATCTGACCTTTCTTCCTCGCCGATGATGGCATTCTTCCAGACGATGAAGATATCGCTGCCCGGGGCAAACCGCCATCGGTATACGGCATCGATCGTGAATGCGTTGAAATTGATATCCTGGTTTTCATTGTAGTCCGAGGCACAGAGCGACCCGTCCAGCAACAACTCGTGGAAACTGAGGTAGTGTACCCGGGCCCAGTTGTGGCGCAGCCTGAAACTGAAGGTATGGTTGGTGCTGAAAGCATAATTCGCCCTTAGCAGGCTTGTGATATTCCGCACATCCCTTTTCCCAAAAATGATCTCGTCTTCTCCGAAATCCGTCACATAACCTTCGTCACTGAACTGGTAACTCAGTTCTGTTTCCCAGGAAAGGCTGAATTTGTCATTGACCCGGATGTTTGGCGAAATTTCGGCAGACCAGCCTTTGCGCCCTGGCTCCCTTGTCACATACCCGCCCATGTGCGCATCAAGTGAAATCTTTTTCCGGGTATCTGTGCCAAAACGACCCCTGATGGAAAGAAACGGCACCTGCACATAAAAGCGTCCGTCAACCCGCGGTTCGAAATAGTTATATTCCTCAACAGGCTGGAAATACGAGGATAGGCCGAAACGCATAAAATTCTTCAGTGTGCCGTTCCACCACAATTCAAAGCCTGTTTCGGTGAACAGGTTTTTCCGGTATTGTTCGAAATTGCTGTCCGGGAAACGATATAATGAGGACACACGGGCATACACGCCCCCGCCCATCCTCAGCCATGGACCGAATGCATCATACTGGTTGATCCGGATCGAACCCCGGAGGGATTTCTCGTTGTTGTTGAAAATAAAACCGAGGTCATTGGGATCGTACCGGTCGCTTTCCACATTCAGCCCCAGTTCCCACTGGATCAGCCCCTTCCCTTCACCGATTTCCACATTGAATTTGTACCCGGTATCCGTGCTGTCCGTATACATTTTCTGGCTCAGTGCGGAGCTTCCCTCGATATAGAATGCATTGTTCCTGTCGCGGATAAAAAATTCCGTCCCTGTGACGTTGGCATCGTAGGCATCCCCCTCACGCAAGACGTTCGTGTTGACAAGGGATACATAGGAATTGTTTTTCAGGTTCTGGTCGATCACGAAGACATTGTAATTTGTCAGCGGGTTTGTCTCCACCAACCTCGATTCCCCTTCCTGCGAGGCGATCTCGGCAAACATCCGGGCGCCCACAGCATTGAAAAACCCCAACCCGGTACCACCCGCGGTCCGCCCCGAGATCTTCGTGGCATTGTACAGACGTGTGGTCAATGGGTTAAAGGTGATCTCCTCCCCCTCACGAAGGCAGTCTTCGATCTCATCGTATCGCAAGGGTACCCCGCCGACCCGCCTGGAATAGAAAAGGCCGGCCTTGTTGAACATTTCCACCCCCTCCGTAAAGAACTGCCTATTCTCGTCAAAGCGCACCTCGAAAGGCGACAGGTTCAGGACCTGGTTGTCGGACCGCACCTGCCCGAAATCCGGAATGAGCGTCATATCCAGCGTGAATGCATCGCTGATCCCGAATTTCACATCCATCCCCCCGTTCAGGGTGTTGCCCCAGCTGCTTCTTGGTTTGGCATCCGGATCGTACAGGTTTTCGGCATAATAGGCCAGGAAAGGCGTTGCGGACAACCGAACGGGTGATTTAATGTCCCGTATCCCTTCAAGGATGCCCGCCTGTGTGAAAAAACCATTCGTATTTGGGTCTATCTCGTTCCAGAAGGATTCTTCGTTGTACAGGGCATTTTTACGCATGAACTGAACATGCCAGGTCTGCTCTTCGCTGTCCGGAAACCGGAGTGCCGAGTACGGGATTTCCATTTCTACCGACCAATAGCCTTCCTGGAGCGAAACTTTTGCATCCCAGACGGCATCCCAGGACATGTCATCGCCTTCAGATGAAAACTTGATGTCTGCCTGGCTCTCCGAGGGGCCGACGATAAACCCGCTCCCATTGATCCCGTCCATGTATGTATCGAAGGCGACGGCAAACCAGTCCGTCCGGGTTTCGTCATCGATCTGGTCCCGCTCAAACAGTTGTTTCGAGATTTGGCTCTTGTCCTCCACCTCCAGGATGGCCCCGACATAGATCGCCCTGTCATCATAGAGGATGCGCACCTCAGTGGAAAATGCCGGCTCTTCACCCGGTTTTGGCATAAACTGCGTGAAGCCGTCTGCGACCATGGCATCCATCCAGGCTTTTTCGGACAGGATGCCATCCAGGCCGATCGGCTCATCAATTCGTTTTGCGACAATTTTTTTCTTCGGCTCAGTGTCTGCAAGCGTCCAGAACGGGAAAAGGAAGAGAAATGCACATATGAAAGCAAGTCTGGCCATGCGACATGAATTGGACAGGGCGTTTAGACTGCTTTTAATTGACAACGTAAAGATAGCTCCAATCGTGAAACCCTACCCAGAAAATCTACAAAACTTCCCTCCTGCTCGACTGTTTAATCCACATCTTCGTACCACCATGAAGATGCGCTTGAAAACCTTTCGGGTCCCGGATCCGGATTCGGTTTCCAACATGTTCTGCCTTGGTGAAAAACGAGTATTTTTGTCCCCTGTAGAAAAGAATAATCAGCATGAGCCTCATTGAAATGAAAGTGCCCACCATCGGCGAATCAGTCACCGAAGTAACGCTGTCGCAATGGTTGAAGAACGATGGTGACTACGTAGAGCTGGACGAACCGATCTGTGAATTTGAATCCGACAAGGCAACCCTTGAATTTCCTGCCGAAGGAGCCGGCATACTCAAACATGTGGCAGCCGAAGGGGATGACCTGGAGATCGGGGCGCTGGTCGCCAAAATAGATACTTCTGCCGAAGCGCCGAACGGGACCAGGGAGAAGAAACAGGAAGAAACAAAAACAGCCCCTTCCGAACCCGAAAAAAGTACAGAAAAGGCAGCTGCTGAAAAAGAAAGCCATGCTGCAGGCCACCCTTCCCCGGCTGCTGCCAAGCTGATGCGCGAAAACGACCTTGAAGCAGGCGATATCGAAGGAACCGGGAAGGACGGCAGGATCACCAAAGCCGATGTGGAAAAGGCAGTTTCTTCCCAATCCGGGGAAACAAAGAAGGAGACCTCGTCTGAGCCGGCGGAAAAAGCTGCACAGGAAAAACCGGCCCCTGTTTCCCATGTCCAGTTCAGCCGCGAAAGTTCCCGCAAGAAGATGAGCCGTATGCGCCGCACGATTGCCAAAAGGCTTGTCTCCGCAAAGAATTCTACGGCCATGCTCACGACCTTCAACGAGGTCGACCTGACAGAAGTGATGTCGCTCCGGAAAAAATACCAGGATCGGTTCGTGGAAAAATACGGGATCAAGCTGGGCTTCATGTCCATCTTTTCAAAGGCCTGTGCGCATGTTCTGATGGAGATGCCTGAGGTCAATGCCCAACTGGATGACGACGCCCTGATCTACCACGATTATGTGGACATCTCCATTGCCATCTCTACGCCGAACGGACTGGTCGTCCCGCCGGTACACAATGTCGAGTCCCTGCAGTTTCACGAAATCGAGTACAAGATCAAGGAGTTAGCTGAAAAAGCACGGGACGGCAAGCTGACCCTCGAGGAAATGCAGGGAGGCACGTTTACGATCACCAACGGCGGCGTGTTCGGTTCCATGATGAGCACACCGATCCTCAACGAGCCGCAGTCCGCCATTTTGGGGATGCACACCATCCAGCAGCGCCCCATGGCGATTGACGGCGAGGTAAAGATCAGGCCCATGATGTACCTGGCGCTTTCCTATGACCACCGCGTGATCGACGGGAGCAGCTCTGTAACGTTCCTGGTGAAAGTGAAAAAGCTGCTTGAGGACCCGATTACCCTTTTCCTGGGGATCTGATTGTAAAAACAGGTTATGACTTTAGGAGATCTGCTCAACTGGTTATCGGGAAACCCGGCATACGTCGTTTTCTTTTTCGCACTCCTTCCACTCACGGCATTTCTCCTGCTTCTTTTTGCCCGCAATGAAGGCCACCTGAGCCCCTGGAAATATTTCTATACCGGCCTGGTCTACCTGGTTTCCGTGCCGGGCATATTCGCCATCACCCTGATGGCCTACCAGTTCCTCTTTGAACGGAAAAGCCTGGAAGATGTGCGGATCTTTACCGAGTTGCTGCCGGTCTTCTCCATGCTCCTGACATTCTGGCTCATCCGGAGGAATGTCAACCTTGACAGCGTGCCGGGATTCGGGAAGCTTTCCAGCCTGATCACCCTGATCACCATGGTGCTGGTCATCATGTGGATCCTGGACAAGACACGCATTTTCGTCTTTACGGGCATCCCTTTTCTTTGGGTGTTCCTGATCCTGGCCGTATTCTTCATCGTGATCCGCCTCAGCTTGAAAAAGATCGGTCGATAGTTTATCTTTATTGTTCTCCTCCTGATCGAAACAACGTAGATCCTTTTCTCAAAACTGTTGACCATGATGCACAGACTCATTGTCTTGATTCTCCCCTTTTGCATTTCATTTCTTGGTTTATCCAGCCAGCCAACCCTCATCTTTGATCCGGTCCCGCTCAATGGTTCTGTTTCGCAACCGGTAGACATTGCCCACGCAGGGGATGGTTCAGGACGGCTTTTCATCGTGGAAAAACGGGGATCGGTCAGGATCATCCAGAACGGCAATGTCCTTGCTTCGGCTTTCCTGGATATTTCAGGCTCGGTTGTGAATACCAACGAAAGGGGCATGCTCGGCCTTGTTTTCCATCCCCAGTTCCCGGATTCTGCATATTTCTACGTCAACTACATAGGCACTGGGGATACCACACACATTGCCCGGTTCACGGTCAATCCGGTCAATCCGAATGATGCACTCGAAAACTCGGAGAAGACGATCCTGAAGATTGCACAACCGGGCACAAACCATAATGCGGGTGACCTCGCCTTCGGTACCGATGGATACCTGTACATCGGTCTGGGCGACGGAGGAGGTAGTGGTGATCCCGATGAACTCAGTCAAAACGAACAGACCTTGCTGGGCAAGATGCTCCGTATCGACATCAATACCACGCAGCCATATCTGATCCCCGGCGACAATCCATTTACGGATCATGCTGACGTTCTCGACGAGATCTGGGCCATCGGGCTGCGAAACCCATGGCGATTCAGCTTTGACCCAATAACCGGTGATCTCTGGATCGCCGATGTCGGCCAGGGTGCCTGGGAAGAAGTCCACATTCAACCAGCTGACAGCCCTGGAGGCGAAAATTATGGCTGGGACTGCTATGAAGCCAGTGCCAATTTCGAACCCACGAATTGTGCGAATGCGACAGGGACCCTCGTCTTCCCGGATTTCGAATATCCCCACATCAACCAGATCCCCAACGGCTGGACCCAGGGATACGGCAACAGCATCACCGGAGGATTTGTATACCGCGGCAGCCAGTACCCATCCCTGTATGGATATTATATCTGTGCTGATTATATCCACAACCAGGCATGGCTATTAAAGCAACAGGCTGGAAGTGCAAACCTCGAGGTGATCAACTTCGATTTTAGCGGCGAGATCTCCGGAATTTCCACATTTGGTGAGGATGAGAATGGAGAATTATATGCAGCATCACTGAACGGAACGCTTTACCAGGTACGGACAGATGAGATCCTGGCAATTGAGGAATTAACCTTCCAACTCCAGAAAAGGAATGATGGTGTACTCGTACAATGGAAATATACGGGCGATACCGGGGACGTGCTTGGCTATTCGATTGAAAGATCAACTGACGGGGTGGATTTCGAAAAAATCCATCTTGAAAAACCTGGCAAAGAAACCCACACATATTTTGACCCACAACCATCAGCGGGCAGGAACCACTACCGGATTGGTATCGAGGATATCTCCGGAAACATTGAATATACATCCATCAGGTCCATCCTTTTCAATCACAGCAACCTGTTTGAAATCGCAACAGTACAAAACGGATCTTCGCTTGAGGTCAGCGTGAGTGCCCATTCAGGAGATATCCGTTTGATGCTGTTCGATATCCAGGGCAGGGAAATTGGTTCGATGGTCGTTCCAGCCGGTGATGAATCGACTATTGTTTCGTTTCGCGACTTCTCGAACACGCCGGGACTGTATGTGTTGAAAGCAACGGATGGGACCCTTGTGCAAAGCAAGCGGCTGGTAGCCAGGTAAACAGGGACTGGTCACAAGGATCAAAGGACCTGTTCGATCCCGTCGAAATAGGTGAGTGCCCTGAATTTCTGGACCCGGTCATAGATCTCCTCCTGCGTCAGCTCCTTGAGTCGTTCAAGGCTGAATTTCTCCACACAGAAGGAGGCCATTGCCGACCCGTAGATCATCGCACGCTTCATGTTTTCGAAGGAAGTGTCCCTGGTTTTTGTCAGGTATCCCATGAAGCCACCGGCAAATGTATCCCCGGCGCCGGTTGGGTCGAAGACTTCAGCAAGCGGAAGCGCCGGAGCAATAAAGATATCCTCGCTGTTGAACAGCAGGGCACCGTGTTCCCCTTTCTTGATGACCAGGAACTCAGGGCCCATTTTATGGATCTTATGTGCCGCTTTGACCAGCGAATACTCTCCTGACAATTGCCTGGCTTCCTCGTCATTGATGATCAGGATATCGATATGCTTCAGCGTATCGAGGAGCTTGTCCAGGGCGTTGTCCATCCAGAAATTCATGGTATCCATGGCGATCAGCCTTGGCCTTGGCTCCATCTGGCTGATGATGCCCATCTGTACATCCGGCGTGAGGTTGCCCAGCATGACGTAGTCTGAATTTCGGTACACGTCCGGCAATTCAGGATCAAAATCTGCAAGTACATTCAGGTCGGTAGCAAGCGTGTCCCGTACATTCATGTCATGCTGGTATTTCCCTGCCCAGTAAAAGGATTTTCTGCCGGGCACAACTTCAACGCCGGCCGTATCGACACCGCGCTGATTGAGTTCCCTGAGTTCGGTCTGGGGGAAATCCTCGCCGACAATCGATACCATTCTGACATCACGTGTAAAATAGGACGCGGCCCAGGAAATATAGACGGCTGCACCGCCGATGGCCCTTTCTGCCCTGCCAAACGGGGTCTCGATGTCGTCAAATGCAGCGGTTCCAATGGTCAATAAACTCATGTAAGCGTGTTTACTTTTTAATTGTTGAATTGATTCCCAAAGGTAAAAGATAAGTTTCTTTTCTCTGTCATTAGTTGACATACACAGTTCTGTTCGGTATTTTTGCACCTTGAACTGAAATTCACAAACCTATGGCTACCTCAAAAGCAACACCGGGCAATGAAAGGGGCAAAATGTTTGAGAACCCTGTCCTGGATGCATTGACCCGCACGCATATTGCTCCGCCGCTGATCATTTTTTACGGCCTGGCAGCAGGCATTCTGTTTTATGTGATCTATTGGGGCATCCTGTCCGCCTCTGCGAGTATTACAGCGTTCATTATCGGGTTTTTTGCATTTACCCTGCTTGAATACGTGGCACACCGCTATGCATACCACATGGATGAAACCACGCCGATGCGCAAGCGGATGGTATACATCATGCACGGTGCCCATCATGCCTATCCGAAGGACAAGTCAAGGCTGGCCATGCCGCCGTTTGTCAGTGTGATCCTTGCCGCCGGGTTCTTTTTCCTGTACAGGCTGATCATGGGGGATTTCGGGATGCCCTTCACGGCGGGATTCATAGCCGGGTATGCCACCTACCTTTGCGTGCATTACAGCGTGCATGCATTCAGGCCGCCAAAGAATTTCCTCAAAACGCTCTGGATCCATCACGCGATCCACCACTACCAGAACCCGAATGTCGCATTTGGTGTATCCAGCCCGCTTTGGGATGTGGTATTCGGCACCATGCCGGAGAAGAAAAATACGGCACAGGAGAAGAAACACACCGGTTTTATCGACGACGACCGGAATGCCAAACTGTAGCCTGGGATGGACCACCCGTCCCTCTACTTCCTTGCTGTTCTTCCGGATGAGGAGAGCACAAATGCCTTCAGGTCGCTACAGGAAGAAATGTGTGCCCTTTTTGATGTATGCCGGGCATTGCGCACGCCGCCGCACCTGACCATTGTCCCGCCATTCAAGGCCCTTGTGACTGAGGAACCAAAATTTGAAAAAGCGCTCCGTCAGCTTCCCTTTGAACCCTTCGAAATGGATATTTCCGGCATCAGCCGATTTGGAAAGCGCGTGATTTTCGTACAGCCCGAAATGTGTGATCCGCTCAGGGACCTGCATGACCTTGCTTCAAAAGCGTTTTCACGCTGGCAGAAGCCGGAAGAAAATAAAAAGTTCAATCCGCATTTCACGATCGGCTACCGTGACCTGGAGCCGGTCTTCCGGTCCGCCTGGCCGCATTTCCGGGAAAAACCCACGCCGGGCCGTATCCGCATCGAGAAGATGGTGCTGTTTAAGCATGTGGATAGAAGGTGGCAGGTGCGCTATGAGACTTTCTGAACTGCATGATCAGAATGTATGAGTGAACAAGAAAGGCGCTGACCCAAATAAAAAAGGCCCGGAAAAACTTCCGAGCCTTTGCGCCCTTAGCAGACCTATTATCGAACCAAATGTATGAGCAATTGGCCAGGATCTACGATTTGAAGCACCGTCTGCTGCTTGTGTCATAGGATTGATGAAACTTACCTTGAGAGGGAATTCCCTGGATCAAATGGATTTATATCCCTTCATGATATGGAACCCTCTATCCTATGAATACGAGAACACAATTCAATTGCTCAATTGGGAACAATTGACCCCTCGATTGATGTATATTGACAGAGGAAAATGGAACTTTCGGAGTGAAGCTTCCACCAGGTATCTTTTTGGGGAAGGCAAGATCTGTGAAGGGAGCATGGCAACCAAGAAAAAGTGATGGCAAAGAAAAAAGTTAAAGAAGATTTCAGGACCTACTGGCCAACTGAAGAACAAATGAAAAAAGCCAGGAAAAGGGATAAAAAGATAGAAAAAGCAAGGGCCAGGAACCTGGAAAAGGCAGCGGCCAAGTCCACCAGAAAAGAAGACACAGGCGAAACCGATTGAATTGAGGATTGAGCCTGCAATCTTGGAATCATAGATATCCAGGGGTGGGCAAGATCCTGGAACTGTCTGAAAAACGATATGACCAATGAAGAAAAAAGATCCAAAAGAAGAATCAATTAGAAGTGAAAGTGGCCCCAACGGAATGTTTCCATCAAAAAAGTGGCTGAAGGAACAGGAAGAAATGCGCAAAAAGGCTGCCAGGAACAGGAAAAAGCACCTGGCCAGGAAGAAGGCAAAAAAGTGACCCCCACAGGATCTGCCCAGCTTTGGGAAAACTTAAAGCAAGGAAAAAAGGGAAGTCACGTTCTGTCAAATCTTTAGTATTTTACGTTATCCTTTCAAAATTACCATTGTACATGTCTGACTCGTTTTTACGCAATGCTCCTTTGAAAGAAGTTTTACTTGAGCTTCATTGGAACCTTGATTACATAACCGAAGAAAAAATTCAAATTGATAAGGGTTTTGAACAAGCTTTGTTAAATTTTATCAATAAATGTAATGGATCATTCGGCAAGATAAAGTTGCTCAAACCTGAGAATATTCCACCCGTAGCTTTTTCACATAGAGTTACGCATAGATTTTATAGAAAAGATGGGGAGTATCCATTGCTTCAAATTGGGCCTGGTGTATTCACAGTAAATGACAACAATAAGAACTATGTCTGGCATGATTTCCGTGAATTAATTGAGTATGGGATTGATCGTTTAAAAGCAAGTTATGAGAAGCACTTGGTTCTTTCTAAAGTGGAATTGAGGTATATTGATCGATGTTCACCGTATGTTCTTGGACAAACAGATAAATTTGATTTTCTTCGTAATCATTTGAAAGTCAATGCGGAGTCTTATGACTTTGTTGAAGGGGATTTGAGGGAGATTCAATTTGGGAAATTGTTCCACATTGATGAAAACATTGCTTTGAATATTTTCGTTACAACAGGCGTAGATCATTCCTCTAAAGAAGACATTGTTGAATGGCACACTTTTGCCGTTTCAAGAAGACATCTAAATTGGAAAGACCTGATGGGTTGGGTTGATCAAGCCCATCACATTTGCTCCAATACATTTAAAAAAATGATCAGTGATGAATTATATGAATTCTTCAGTAACTAATATCTATAAAACTGGGTACTACAACTCCAGCTCAATATCTGAATCTGTTACAAATTTTACGTACAATCATATCTCAGAGGCTAACATCAAGGCAATTGAAACAATAAAATCCTTTGGATTATTGGATGAAAATTGGGGTTCTTATAACACATCAAAACCCTCTCAAATAGCAATTCAGAAAGCAATTTCATTTGTACTGTTCCTCTCAGAGTACCAATTGGATGTCTTTTTCACAGCGCCTTCCCCAGATGGAGATATTTTAGTCGAAGTAAAACAGAATGACGCCAGGGTTGAATTTGAGTTTTGCGAGGAAGAAATTGATTCTGTTAGTGCATGGCATAATGATGATCTTCAAGCTGAAGCAGAATTGAATGACACAACTCAAGTTTCTTACATTAAGTGGTTAATTTGTTCAGATGGGAACTGTCCTCCAACTCTCTGATGATGATAACGTATTAAGGAGGGTTCCTACTTTTCTTCCAAGTTATGTTAAACCAGATGGAACAATAAGTAGTATGGCGTTTAGTCCTCGTAAAGGGGATAAAGGTTTATCAGTTGATCTTGAAAGACTCTCATCATTTGACAAAGTCACACTCGGGGATCCTCGGTATAGAGTTTTGAGGGTAAATATAGGATATGTTAGAAATGAAATCAATGATGGATTAGATGTAGAACATGACCCATTGGAAGATAATGAAGCCCATTCGCTTATAACAGGGAAAATTACGAGGGGAAAAAGAGGTCAGCTAATGAAAGGGGCAACTGAAATAGTTGAATAAATTAAAATTTCATTTCCTTAAAAAAGGACAAATTAACATAAATCCCTACCCAGACTTCCTTACCCCATCCCACACCTTGTTGAAAATAAACTCCAGGTACATACGCTTGAAATCCTTGTTGTCGGAGAACATCTTATAGGCATCGGTGGAGGTGAAGATAAAATCCTGGACGATCTCGGTGACCTTGTCATCCGAGGTGATCCTTGCGTTCTGCTTGTCTGAATTCTTCATCCTGGTCGTTGTCTCGGCATCATTGGCAAGTTGGTTTGGGATCTCCTCAAATCAGACCTTGCGGACCTTTTCTTCCTGCATCCATTCGATGTGGTCGAATCGGTCATTGAAATTCTTGATGATCTGATCCAGGTATTCCATTTCAGGTTCTACCAACACGGATGCTCCAGTGCCCTGGTCAGGGTCTAATTCGTAACCACCCTGAAGATCAATATCAGTCGTAGTTCCTTTCTTCGAGTCGTAGTTTTCCAGGTCGATGGCTTCGAGGATACCTTTGGCCAGGTCCTCCGTTTCCTCTGGTTTGATCTTTGTGATCAGGAATTTCAGGAACCAGTAGAGCCGTTCCCACCCCAGGTTTAAAAAGGATATGACCTTGGAAAGGAAGGCATAGATCCTGTTGAATTGTTTCGCATTCTGAAGAAACTTGATTTGCTGTTCTTCTGTGAGCTGAAGCTTGTACCTGTCCTTTGCCTCGTCAATGATGGGATCGAGTTCATCCCTGTCAACGTCTTTGAAATAAAGGTCTGTGAATATTCTGACATCTTCCTGTGAGTAAAGCATGGTATAGCTAAATATCATAAATTTAAAGTAGCAAGAATAGAATTGAATAAATCGGTATAACATTCGGCATACCACACGACCAAAAACAACAAAACCCCTTGAAAATCAAGAGGTTTTGAAGAAAGTTGCGCCTCCTGA
>JARQTN010000191.1:0-2510 GCA_029976695.1 Lewinellaceae bacterium | reverse complement strand
CGCCGAAGCTCTGCGAAGGAGGGAGCTAAGGAGGCTACTGACGATTCGCTGCGCTCATGTCAGCATCAATTTTTTTATTTTTCCAGCATCACTTGCGAAGCTGGTTCCAGCTGCCTGCCCGCCGAAGCTCTGCGAAGGAGGGAGCTAAGGAGGCTACTGACGATTCGCTGCGCTTATGTCAGCACTTCGACTGACGATTCATTTTGAATCATTAATTATTCATCATTCATTATGAATCTTAAACCCTTTCTCGTTTAAAAGGACGCCAAAAATAGATGATTCATTCAATTTCTCCAATCATTTAATCAGAAATTATTTTTTGCTCGAACACATTCGAATCCCGAAGTTTGACTATCCTGTTGTTTACCCCTTTTCTGTGTATACGACGGAATAAATCCAAGGTTGAACCGTATTGGGCTGAAGATCATCCGGTGATATGGAATAACAAGCCCACCAAAACATCACCCCCTCGGCCGCACAAACTCCTTTAAGGGCGGATAATCGAATAGATCCCTCAGCAGATGATCCTCCTGATAGAATCCGGCATTCATTCCTATCCCCCCATTATACGCAGCTTCCAGATGTTCCATGGCCTCTTCTTTCCGGTTCAGATTTGACAATACAACTGCCATATCATAATGCCAGCGTGCTCTCTGATACCCGCTGGTTTCCATTTCCTCCAGGTGCTTAAAATCGGAAAGCCCTTTTTGCTGATCCCCAGACCAGAAAGCATAAATGGAACGAACAGAAAACCAGAATGTATTCAGTGTATCATTCTTGAAATGTTCATCCACTACGGAACGCGCTCGTTCGAACTCACCCATCAGGCCAGGAATTTGCCAATAACCGGGTCCCCACACATTTTTTGGCAAATACTTGTTTACGTAATCCCGCAACAAATCATCTTCACCCAGAATAGCCAATTCCTGGATAACCGCCCAGCATAATGCCTCTTTCTTTAGAAGCTGATCTTCCCGGTAATAAAATTTACGGCTTAAATAGACACTGGTCAGACTATCGACAACTTTCATGCGTCCCTGTCGCACGAGGGACTTCAGGGAATATCCCAAAAGCGCCGAATGGTACATCGGGCATGGCAGGTTTTCTGCATCCTGAACCAATTGCCTGATCTCTTGGTATTCTCCGAGCCAGAAAAGAGCCCTTGCAGCCATTGCAGCTCCCATATCACAAGCTGTCTCAGGATCGATCCTTCTGTATTTCTCATAGAATTCCATTGCCTGTTTTGGCTTGCGCACAAGGAGTGAGGAGAATATGGCATTGAATGTGATCACAAGATCATTCGAATCCAATTCTGCCAAATGGACATACTGTCTATTGTTTTCCTCAAGATTGCCTTCAATTGAGGCCTTCACAGCTTTATAGCGCATCCTTGACCATTCATCCATTTTCTCAACCTTATTGTTGAGTTGACTTATGATCACTCTGGCTTCTTCAAACTTATCCCTTTCCAATTTGGCCCTACTACTTAAAAAAACAATCTTTTGAAGCAGTGCTTCATAGAATGTCGTATCCAGTGCATAGGCTTCCTCGAGCAGAAAAATTGCACTGTCGCGATTGATGAACCACAAATCAGAGGCCTGTTCATATTTCCTGAATGCATCATACCTTGGGGGATTCTGCTCCCACCGTTTTCTGTCGCCCAGTGCCCAGATAGACATGATCTTCTGGGTCGCTGCATTGAGCACAGCAGGAGGGTCGCTGACGGAACCGGCAAAATACCCGATCTCCTTCTTTTCCCTTGTACCCAGGTCGATCACGTCCACATACAACTCGAGGGATGAATCCCCGGAAGCATGGATAAAATACCGGCCCTGGATCACCGTCTGCAAACCTGTGCGGTCAATGAAGTCCTGCGGGATATCCTCGTGGCGCTCGATCTCCCCGGCATCGATCACCTTGCCTTGCGTTACCTCCTTCAGTCGCCTATTGATCCAGTAGGGAGCCATTGCGCCGAATTCCCTCAGCTCTCCCGATTCAGGTCCCTTGAAAGGCAGGACCGCAACCGTCATCTCCCGCAGCTTTTGCACGGTGGCATCATCGAAACCCTCCACTTTTTCCGCTGATCCGATGTTCATCCAGATACCAACCCCGACCGCTATCCCGACAAAGCCTACCAGGATCCACCGGGCAAGGTTGGGGACCACCAGCTTTGCCTGGCGTTTTGCAGCTGGAGGGGAAACCTCCTCATCCCGAAACACCTGTTCCTGCAACGCCATCTTTTCCTTTGAATATACCTTGTACACTTTCCATTGCCCGGATACATTCTTCAGTTCAAATTCGCCGCAGAATTCGGAGTAGATGCCCGCCTTGTTTTGTATGTTGTGATAGACATCCCCTGAAACAAAGGTCTCACCCGGACCTGCAATGGACTCAAGCCGGTTTGCCACATTCACCCCGTCACCGAACACATCCCCGTCGCGGAACATCACCTCGCCAATATGGATCCCGATCCTCAGACGAATCTGTTTTTCAGCGGTCGCCTGATGCAC
>JARQTN010000190.1:1299-3505 GCA_029976695.1 Lewinellaceae bacterium | reverse complement strand
GAAATCAAATGATCTGCGATCTGCAATCTGCGATCTGCAATCTGTTTGAACGTGCTATGTGGATGTCAGATATCAGATATCAGATATCAGATATCATATGTCAGAATTGGTGAAATGCATTGAAATCAAATGATCTGCGATCTGCAATCTGCGATCTGCAATCTGTTTGAACGTGCTATGTGGATGTCAGATATCAGATATCAGATTTCCTTTTTTCCTTTTATTATGCTGTTTTACGTACGGTCAGGCTATCTTCCAGCCAGGAAGGAGTAAGTGCTTCGAACGAATAACCCAGGTGTGAAAAATGATCCAGTACGCGGGGCAAAGCGTAAGATAAATTTTCCCTGGCTTTGATATTGTCATGAAAGACGACAATGGATCCTGCCTGCGCGTTTTCCAGGACATTCGCCAGGCATTGTTCAGGCGTGATGCTTTGGTCAAAATCCCCGCTCAGGACATCCCACATGACGATCTTGTAATGCCGTGTGAGGAATTGCGTCTGGCTGGGCCTGAGTTTTCCATATGGCGGACGGAAAAGGTCACTTTCGACGAGCCTGGCGCAGTGGCGCACATTATGAAAATAGGGGATGCTATCCGTTGCCCAACCATTCAGGTGATTGTAGGTATGGTTACCGAGGGCATGGCCTGCCTTGCGCAAGCTGTCAAACAGGGCCGGATATCTGCGTACATTGTCCCCGACACAAAAAAAGGTGGCCCTGGCATCGTATCGGTCCAGCATGTCCAGGATATCAGGTGTCATCTCGGGGATCGGCCCGTCGTCGAACGTCAGGAAGATCTTTTTATCATTCGTGGGTACTTTCCAGATAAAGGAAGGAAAAAGGCTCTGGATGAAATATGGGGTGTGTGTCAAATACATAAAGTGTCAGATCAAAAATGAGTCGGGCAGATCGACCTGCAGAGTTACGTATATTTGCCCGACAGATTACCAATAACTCAATTAGAACGCATTTCAGTCAGGAAAAGCTGCAAGAATTGCGCCTTTTCTGATTAAACGTGCAAAGATCCAGACAGAAATGACGAAAGTACGCGTGAGATTTGCCCCCAGCCCGACAGGCCCATTGCATATCGGAGGTGTTCGGACAGCATTATACAATTACCTGTTTGCAAAACAACATGACGGTGATTTTGTGCTGCGCATTGAAGATACGGATCGTGCACGCCTGGTAACGGGTGCGGAAGAGTATATTTTTGCTTCGCTTGCCTGGTGCGGGCTGGTGCCGGATGAAGGACCCCAGCAAGGAGGGGCGTTTGGTCCTTACAGGCAGTCGGAGAGGCAAACAATATACAAGGAGTATGCCCACATCCTGGTTGAAGAAGGAAAAGCGTATTATGCCTTCGATACGCCGGAGGAACTGGATGCCATGCGTGAGCGCCTGAAAGAGAATGGGATCCATTCACCGAAGTATGATGCCTCCACGAGGGGTGCGATGAAAAACAGCCTGACGCTCGAACCGGAAGAGGTCCAGGCACTGATAGATGTACCGACACCTTATGTGGTCCGGCTCAAGGTGGATGCGGGCAGTACCGTTACGTTTGAGGATGAAATCCGGGGAACGGTTTCCTTTGAGACGGAGGAGCTCGATGACAAGGTGCTCTTCAAGGCAGACGGCATGCCCACCTATCATATGGCCAATGTGATCGATGATTACCTGATGCAGATCTCGCATGTGATCAGGGGAGAAGAGTGGCTCTCGAGCACGGCACACCACGTATTATTGTACCGGGCATTGGGGTGGGAGGACAGAATGCCGGTGTTTACCCATTTGCCGCTTATTTTGAAGCCTACTGGAAAGGGAAAACTCAGCAAAAGGGACGGGGCGAAGTTCGGGTTTCCCGTATTTCCGCTGAGCTGGAACATCGGCAGTAAAGAAGACCATTTTGAGGGTTTTGATTCTTTTGGGTTTGATCCCCGTGCCGTGGTCAATTTCCTGGCACTTCTCGGGTGGAACCCGGGCACCGAGGAGGAGATCTTTTCACTTGAAGGACTTGTTCAAAAATTCTCAATCGATCATATCCATAAAGGCGGGGCGCGGTTCGATTTTGAAAAGGCAAAATGGTTCAACCAGCAGTATATCCTGGCCGCTGACCCGGAAGACCTGGCAGGCATTGTTGAAAAGCAGCTGGCGGTAAAAGGCCTTGATCCGGGTGTTGTGGAACTGGCACATTTCTGCGCCCTGATGCAGCC
>JARQTN010000190.1:0-1199 GCA_029976695.1 Lewinellaceae bacterium | reverse complement strand
GTCATGGGCAAAAAAAAGGTTTGTGAAAGATTGAAACAAGCAATACCTTTATTCGAACAAGTCAAAGCAGCCTCATGATGGATGATAGGAAACAAGATGAAAAGAGGAAGCAGGACCTGCATGAAGAACTGGAAGGATTTGATATCCGGATAAACGAATTCGGGGAAATGACCACGAATATCAATATTGACAGGATCAATGCTTTCCTCAACACGCATCTTGCTGACCGCAAATTGCACAACCATATAGAGGAAGAAGAATAGACAAACCTCACCCCGCCCGGTTCCCCATCCCTTTACGCACTCACTCCTGGATACATATATTGATTAAATGTTATATGAATTGACGCTTTTGGCGTACATTTGATTATGCGAGCAGGTAGAATGATCAAGCTTTTCCTGGCAGCATCCTGTGCTTTGCTTCCATTATTGCTTTTCGCGCAGAACAGCAGTTTTTCGTTTGTTTATGATGGGCCCACAGAACTTTATGTGGATGAGGATTGCTTTGCCGCCCTCGAATGGGGGCATCCGAATACCCCGGTCGCGATCTCGAATCTGCCGCAGGGCGATATCGTTTCTTTTGAGATCTTTTCCATTTCCGGAGGCTTTGCGATAGGAGATCCCGTTCCTCCGGGAAATGTGGTGACGATCCTCTACCAGGCTCTGGACAATTTCGGAAATACGGCCCTGTTCGGATTTTCGATCACGGTCATTGATACATTCCCGCCGCAGTTTGTTCCGGCAACGCTTCCCGACGACCTCGAAGTCGGGTGCATCGATGATGTTCCGTCGCCGGCCAATGTAATGGCGATGGATAATTGTATGGATGCCGGGTTTCAATTTACGATCAACTTTTCAGAGGAAGGATCGGCTGATCCATGCGCAGGCGGATTGATCACGCGTACCTGGGTGGCGGACGATGACCTGGGCAACCAGTCCACCTATACACAAACAATTACCGTGCTGCCGGATACGACGGCCCCCCAGATCACAATACCGCCAGTGGATGAATCCGGAGCCTGTGAAAATGCGATGGCCCTGTACACGGACTGGCTCGCTGAACAGCGCACAAATTTTACAGCGAATGATGCTGGTTGCGGGGATGTCAACTATTCAGACAATGCACCGGACCCTGGCGTCCTGGTGGAATTCTGCGGCCAAGTGCCCGTCCTTTTCTCGGCGGCTGATGATTGCGGCAAT
>JARQTN010000189.1 GCA_029976695.1 Lewinellaceae bacterium | reverse complement strand
TCAGTGGTATTAACCAATCACAATTCCAGCACCAATGAATCATGCAAACTCAGTCAAATTCCTTCTGGTCAGTATTTTCATTTTTTTTGTATCCCTTGAATGCACAGGCCAGGAAAAACCAGGGACGGACAGTATGCAGATCAAACTGCATACTATCGCAAAAGAGATTATGACAGCAGCGAAAACGTGCACACTCATCACACTCGATGAGGATGGCCGGCCAGCTGCGCGGATCATGGACCCCTTCCCTCCCGAAGAGAACTTTACAGTCTGGTTCGGAACAAACACGTACAGCAGGAAGGTTGGGCAAATCAAGAATGATCCGAGAGCAACGATCTTTTATGTTTCCCCGGACATGTCCGGGTACGTATTGATCCAGGGTAATGCCAATCTCGTCAATGACCCGGAGGAAAAAACCAGGCGTTGGAAAAAGGAGTGGGAACAGTTCTATCCCGGTGGACGGGAAAACTATCTGCTCATCCGGGTAGAACCACTTCGTTTCGAAGTTGTCAGTTATCCACATGGGCTAACTGGTGATCCGGTGACATGGACACCCCAGTCAGTAACACTTCAGGGAAATTAGTACATAAACTGATTTCTGAATGCTGTCTCAAATAGTCTGAGCAAATGGTCAGAAATCAACCAGGCATGGATTTCCTGTTTTATCCGGTAGATTCCTGTGTCTGCCAGGAGTTCTTTCTATGTTGATGCAACCCAACTGAAAGCATTCGTCTTTCTGAAAAATCGGAATTTGACTGATCAATTTCCCTTTTGGACTTGTTAGAAAGAAAAAACGATAATCTCACGATCCATCTATGCGCAATTTATACTGGATATTTACTGCCTTCCTGTGTCTTCTCTGTTCCCATCCGAAACTTAACGGTCAGCAAAATACGAGAAATGGACAGTGTTCCATTACAGGAAAACTGGTGCGCAATGGTACGGATGAGCCACTTCCCTTTGCAACGGCTGTTCTTTACAACCAGGAAGACAGCACAATGGCTTCCAATGCCCTGACGGATGATGATGGCTCATTTGAACTGTTCACTGCACCGGGGACCTTCTATATTGTGTTTCAATATATTGGATTCAGGGAAAAGGTTCTCCGGGACCTTGTCATTGATAAAAACAGGGATATGCTCAGGTTGGGCGTGCTCGGTATGGATTCGGATGCGATCGCGCTTGATGAAATCACGGTCAAAGCAGAAAAAAGCCAGATGGAAATGAAACTCGACCGCCGGGTGTTCAATGTCGGCAAGGATCTGACCACGCGCGGAAACAGCGCTGCAGATATCCTGGATAATGTGCCCTCGGTCAATGTCGATCCGGAAGGCAATGTCAGCCTGAGGGGGAGCCAAAGTGTGCGCATCCTGGTCAATGGGAAACCCTCCGGGCTCTTGAGTGCAGATGATACACGAGCGCTCCTCAGGATGCAGGGGGATATCATAGAAAGCATCGAAGTGATCACAAATCCTTCTGCACGCTACGAAGCAGAAGGAGAAGCCGGCATCATCAATATCATCCTGAAGAAAAACAGGGAAAAAGGCGTGAATGGTTCTTTCGGGTTAACCGCAGGTTATCCCCATAATTACGGAGCTTCCTATAACCTGAATTATCGGCGCAAGGATTTCAACCTGTTCTCCAACTTTGGATTGACATACCGCAAAACCCCTGGCGGCGGAAATGATGCACAACGATTCTTCAACGACGGGATGCTGACGGAATACTATACGAGCGAAACAGACCAGACAAGGGGCGGGCTTGGTGGATATCTCCAGGTCGGGACTGACTGGATCATGAGCGAACAAAGCACGTTGACGGGTTCATTGCTGTACAGAACAGGCAAGGATAGAGCAGATGTGGAAGTATTCTTCAGGGATTTTGATGAATTTGAAAATCTGCAAGGGATCAGTAAAAGGAATGTAGATGAAGAAGAGACAGATCACAATGTTGAAGGGGCACTCAATTTTACACGGACATTTGACGACCATGATGATCATAAATGGACAATTGATGTGAAATATATCCTGAATGACGATACCGAGTTGGCTGATTATGACGAAACTTCAACTCAAAGCAGCAATGTGCTTTTCCAACGCTCGAGTAATACGGAAGATGAACGAAATTTCTTATTTCAGACAGATTATGTGCATCCTTTTGGGGATAAAAGCAAGGTCGAAGGTGGTCTCCGTGCCGCCCTTCGCCAGGTCAACAATGATTTCCTCGTAGAAGAACAACGGGACAACGGTGAATACGAGGTCCTTGAAGGATTTGATAACAGGTTGTCTTACACGGAGAATATTTATGCCGCCTACCTGATCGGGGCTCACGAGTTTGGAGAATTTGCCCTGCAGGGTGGATTACGCATGGAAATATCAGATGTACGGCCCTCGCTTGAAAATTCCGATGAGGAAAATAACCAGTTTTATACCAGCTTTTTTCCCAGCATTGCAGCCACATATACACTCACGGAGGCTGACCAGTTTCAGCTCAGCTACAGCAGGCGGCTCAGCAGGCCATATTTCAGGAACCTCCTCCCCTTTTCAAATTTCAATAACCCGAGAGCGAACCCGGTGGGCAATCCAAACCTACTGCCCGAATTTACCAATTCATTCGAGGCAGGGTACCTCCGGTATTTCACAAGTGGCTCGCTGCTTTCTACGATATATTACAGGCACACGACAGGTGTTATTGAACGCCTTATCTTGCCTGGTGAAGCTCCCGGCACCACCATCCGGTACCCTGTTAACCTGAGTACACGTCACTCGATGGGGCTCGAAATCAGTTTTTCCTACGATCTGCTTGACTGGTGGTCCATCAATTCAGACGTCAACTTTTTCAGGGCGATCGTGGACGGGGAGTTCGAAGGGGATAACTTTTCAAGTGACACTTACACATGGACCGGCCGACTCAACACAAAATTTGATTTCGGGAAAAACATGAAAATCCAGGCTTCCTATGACTACAATGCACCAGAGCGCACAACCCAGGGCAGGCGGCTTTCATCTGCTTCTTTTGATTTTGGGGTCTCTATGGATATCCTGAAAGGGAAAGGGACATTGACCCTGAGCGGACGTGACCTTTTTAACCAGCGAATTCGGCGCAGAGTAATTTCCCAGCCGGGCCTTCAATCAGAGTCTTCGTTTCAATGGCGCAGAAGCCAGGGTGTCGTGCTTACTTTCGATTATCGCCTGAACCAGGAAAAAACTGCCCAAGCTGCTCAGCAAGGCGACTTTGAATAACGCTTAATTCCCTGGTTGACTTGGCTTATGTTCAAATACTGAATTGTGAGCAGAAGCCAATTTCGAAATATCGAAACATCCCCATCTGCAAGAAATCTCAACAAGCTATGACAATTCGTTCGATGGTTCGTGCATTCAGTTGTTCTCATATTCAGTTATTCTGTCACGAAACAAATGAGCATGCGAATCTGCGCACATGACGATACCTGAACCCCGGCAAATTCGTTCGATGGTTCGTGCATTCAGTTATTCGCGTATTCTGTTATTC
>JARQTN010000188.1:2313-3529 GCA_029976695.1 Lewinellaceae bacterium | reverse complement strand
TACCCCGGGGTGCGTGGTATTGTGCCGCCCCTTCAGGGCTTGATTTTACCGACTCATCAATACCCCGGCCTCACGACCGGGGCTATAAGATACCGCCCTTTCAGGGCTGGAGAATGAGGAAATGAAAAGATTTGAAATCAATTTCGGCAAACGAGATGAATAACGAATGCCAGGCGCTTAATGAGATATGAGCTGTAACCCGGTGCGTATGAACACACACTCGCACATTCACCCGTCGAAGCCATGGCGAAGGCGTGCACACGAACACACCCTCGCTCACACCCACACCCACACCCATTTTAGTGGAGCTGGGGGGATTCGAACCCCCGTCCAGTCAGAGGACAATAGAGCTTTCTACATGCTTAGTTCCCGATCCCGTTTTAGGAGTTGGTCAAGTCCGGAAACCACTTGATCCGCGTCCGATTCCGTAAAATCTCGGCAGAATGCCCGGAAATACATCCTGTCCAGCCTGAATTTTTTCGATATGCGACAAGTTATGTATCAGACATCAAACCTGTGGCACAAAGGCATTGTAATTCCTGGAATTACGCTGCCATGGCGTAGTTATACTCGCCATCTATCATTGGTTAATGACCATTTGTTAGTCCCAAAGGGACGCCTTTCGGCTCGAGGTGAGTCATCATTCCCCGGCATGCTTACTAAACTGCGGTCTCTCCTGTCGATTCCAGTTCAGCCCCATATTTTAAAGAACGTTGTGCAAATCTAACGATTTCATTGCCTTTAACGTGAAGGGGAGGCGAAATGTTCCCTGGGGGGAGGAAGTTCCAAATCCCAAAAAACCATTTCCAAACGGATTCCAATGACCAATATTCCAAATTCCAAACATGTTTGAGTTACCGGTAGTCGCCGGATGCATTGGAGGCGCCGGATGCATTCCGGCGTTCTCTTGATCCTCATATCCAAACCGCGGAATGCATCCGCGGCCTCCGAGCAGTTTTGGGATATTACACCACCAGTTTCCGATACCGCCGGTTTTCATACCCGCGTTTCCTCCAAGCAAAATTCATTCGGCACCTGAAGGAGCCGGTACTGAACCCACAGCATCAATAGCGACCACAGATTCCACAGGATCCGCCCATTTCATTTTGCCCCTTCCATCTATTTTCAGAAATTCAACTGCACAAACCATAAAATTCAAATGAACGAACAGATCCGCAGCCACTTTCCGAGCCTCCAGCGCCAATACAAGGGCAAT
>JARQTN010000188.1:0-2213 GCA_029976695.1 Lewinellaceae bacterium | reverse complement strand
AATTTCAAGCTCTCCAGGGCGCTGAGCCGGTACCTGCACCCGGGCGACGAGGTGCTGATCACGCAGCTGGACCACGAAGCAAACCGGGGGCCATGGCTGCAGCTGCGCGACCACGGCATCATCGTGCGTGAAGTGAATCTTGAAGAAGATGGTGCACTCGATTATGCAGACTTCGAGAAAAAGATCACCGAAAACACCCGGTTGGTCGCCGTCGGGCTGGCGTCGAATATTTTCGGCACGGTGAATGACATCGAGCACATCCGGACGATGACCTACCAGGCCGGGGCGCTGCTCCTGCTTGATGCGGTCCACTACGCACCGCACTTCAGCATCGATGTACAGGCCATTGGCTGTGATTTCCTGCTCTGCTCGGCGTATAAATTCTATGGGCCGCACGTCGGGATCCTCTATAGCAGGCCGGGCCTGCTGGACAGGCTGCCGACGGACTGCCTCCGCACACAGGAACAGATGGCCCCGTACAAGATCGAAACCGGTACGCTCAACCATGCAGCCATCGCAGGTGTCGGCGCAGCGGTTGACTTTATTGCTTCACTCGGGACAGGCAGTTCACCCCGTGATCAACTTGTCTCCGCCATGCACCGCATCCACGAACACGAGATCAACGTGGCGACCAAACTGTACCAGGAGCTCAGGGATATCCCGGGCATCGAGATCTGGGGCCCGTCGATCCGCGAACAGGAGCGGGCGCCGACCATTTCATTTGTGGCGCATGGCAGGACGGCTGCCGAGGTATGCCGCGAATTGGGAGAAAACGGGATCTGTGCCTGGGACGGGCATTTCTATGCCATCCGGGCCACCGAGGTGCTCGGGCTGCTTGAAAAAGGCGGCGTGACGCGCATGGGCATGATGGTGTATAATACGGAGGCCGAGATCGACCGGACAATTGAAGTGATTCAAAAGATCATGCAAACGACATAAACCAGCGAAATGAAAATAGGCATCATCAGGGAAGGGAAAGTGCCACCGGATACCAGGGTCCCGCTCACTCCGGCACAATGTGCAGAAATCCTGGATACGACAGGGCTGGACCTCATTGTGGAACGTTCTGAAAACAGGTGTTACAAAGACAATGAATACCGGGATGCCGGCATCCACCTGGCAACCAGTGTAAACGATTGCGATGTCCTCATGGGCGTCAAGGAAGTCCCCGTTTCACAGCTCATCCCGCAGAAAACTTACTTTTTCTTCTCCCATACCATCAAGGAGCAGCCCTACAACAGGCAGCTCCTGCGCACCGTCCTGGAGCGGAAGATTCGCCTGATCGACTATGAGGTCCTGACCGATGAGGCTGGCAGGCGCCTGATCGCATTCGGCCGGTTTGCCGGGATGGTCGGCGCCCACAATGCGCTCTGGACCTATGGCATGCGCTCCAGCCTGTTCAACCTGCCGCGCATGAAGGACCTGCCGGATTACCGTGCCATGCAGGAGGTATACCCTGAATGCCAATTCCCCGCCGTCCGTGTCGTCCTCACAGGTACTGGCCGTGTGGCCAACGGCGCTGCGGAAGTACTCCTGGATATGGGCATCGAAAAGGTGAACCCGGAAGCTTTCCTGTCAGGCGAGTTTGACCATGCCGTCTTCACCCAACTTGGGGAAAATGACTATGTCCGCCGCAAGGACGGTGGTGATTTTGTACCGGAAGACTTCTTTGCAGACCCTGAAGCATTTGAAAGTGCGTTTGCCCCATTCACCGAGGTAGCGGAAATCATGATCAACGGGATCTACTGGGACAACCGCGCCCCCGCTTTCTTTACCGCCGAAGAAATGCAGTCGCCGGATTTCAATATCCAGGTGATCGCCGATGTGACCTGCGACATTGCACCGGTCTCCAGCATCCCCTCCACCTTGCGGCCGGCCACCCTGGCAGATCCTGTATTTGGCTATAACCCCTTCACCGGGAAAGAAACGGAAGCGTTCGACCTCGAAGCGATCGACATGATGACGATCGACAACCTGCCCAACGAGCTCCCCCGCGATGCCAGCGAGGCCTTCGGCCGCCAGTTTATCGACCACATCCTCCCCGAGCTCCTGAAGGATGAAAGCGCCATGCTGGACAGGGCGACGGTCGCCAGGGATGGAAGGCTGACGGAGGGGTATCAGTATCTGGAGGGGTATGTGCGCGGTTATTGAAACTAATCCGCAGAATGCATCTGCGGCCTCCACCTGAGTTTTTGAAAAAATGGATGAATCGG
>JARQTN010000187.1 GCA_029976695.1 Lewinellaceae bacterium | reverse complement strand
GGCTTGTAACGTATGTTTACAACTTACAATTAACGTGCTTCAGAGATAGTAAAAAGAAAACTGTAGCATATGTGTACAACTTATTATTGACATTTTCCGGGGACCACAGTTAGTGACCCGTATCGTATGTTTACAACTTACCCCGGCCGACATTTCCCAGCAATTGATCACCCACCGTATCGTAAGTTTACAACTTACCTTTTCTGGATGCCACTAACCGACACCCGGGATTCCAAACCAGCTCAGTACCGCACTGGAAATGCCGATGATTCGGTTGCCGAAACCGGCTGGTCCATAAATCATGCCTAAAAATGACAAACCCACCGTGACGGGTGGGCTTGCCTATCCAGATCCTGCTGAGAATCTGCCCCTGCCGTTTGCAAGGGCGGAAATGACGAACCTAGTCTAACACAATTTGAACCGTGACGCCTCCATTGCTTGTCGTCGTCGGAAATCCCGTAGTCGTATACGGGATGGACCGCCGGTAGTCAAAGAAGAGGCGCAGGTTCACATTTTTATTGATGTCGTACCTGATCGATGGGGAGATCGTGATATCCTTGCTTCCCCTCGTTGGCTGCGGGGGCGTCTCCTGGTCAAGGTAGTGGTTCAGCGTGATGTTGTCAGTAAACCCAAAGTCAAACAAAAACTCGAGGTCGTTGCCGTTTACCTGGGCCTTGTCACTGTCATCTTCTTCATCCTGGTTGTTCCGCCTGCGGTTGTTCCGGCGTTTCTTGTAGCCGGGCAGGAAGCTGAGCTCGATGTTCTTCATGATGTACCCGAACCCGATGTCGACCGAAGTTGAGCGGTCTTCGGCAAGTTCATTGGACACGAATCCCAGTGTGAGGGAACGCCGCTTTCCATAGTCGAAGCTGAAGTTCATGTCATTCTTCGTCTTGAATTCGAAACCGACCAGCGGGCTGAACTGCTCCTGGATCACAATGGAAGGAATAATGAACCTTGAATAGTAATTGGCCGTTACCTCATCCAGATTACCCGGGTTTTGCTGGCCCACGATCTGGCCATTCTCGACATCGGAATAATTCAGGTTCGTCTGGTAGGAATTGATTGTCAATGTAGACTTGTACCCGTGCGTCAGGCGAACGTTACTGAAAATATCCTTGAAAAAGCCGGTTTTGTGCAACCCGTTGTAAGAAAGCTGCCAGTTCGGCCTCGGAAGCCAGTCGAACACATCCACCAGGTCGAAATTGGACGGATCCTGGTTGGTATATGCCGAGACAAATGCCGGGACAATGACATCCTGTGATTTGCTCCCGAATCCGAATTCATATTCGCCGCCGTCTTTGGGGTGCTCAATATCCCCATCGCCCCTGAGCTCGGAAATGATCTTCCGGTTTTCCTCGAAGGTGGTGAACAGCGCCCGGAGTTCTTCCGTTCCGTTCCTGAACAGGGTCTGCATGGAAAAATAGGACATGGTGAAAGAACCAATGTCCCGGGGCGTAAGCCGCTTGAAATCTTCGATCGAGTTCTCCCCCTTCTCGGTCGTCTTGTAAAACATCGAGAAGTTATCGGTATAGTTCCTGCTGACGTCCACATCGATCTTGAAATCCCTGAACGGCTCCAGGGATAGCCTTCCTTCTATATTCTCAACTTCAGTCTGTTCGATCGGCCTGTTCTGAAAGGCATTCGTTGTCAGCCAGAGGTTATTGGTGGCCTCCGTCAGGAAATCAGGCCCGCCGCCTTCTACCCTGCGGTTGATCTTTGGTTGCAATCCAGCGACGAATTCCCAACCCGGGGCGCTGAACCCCTGACTCATCCCCAGCAACCTTGACTGCGGCATCCAACCCGGAATGATCGTACTGAATGTCTGCGTGTAATTGAGCCTCAATTTACGCACGATCATCAGAGGGCGGATCAGTGCTTTCACGATGCCTGCTGGTTCAGCATTCGGGTCTTTCTTCTTTTTGTCCTTTTTGCCTGCCTTCTTTTGATCAGGATCATCCTTGCTGCTCTTCTGGTTGCCCTGGACAGTGGACTGCCGGGCATTCTGTCGTCCGCCCCTGTTCCCGCCAGGCCTGCTCTGCCGGTTGATCTTTGACAGGAATTTTGATTTGTTGTACAACTTGGTAAAATCGATATCCAGGGTGGCCTGCCTGGTATGATTGTTCTGGATGACATTGCCCAGTGAGTCCGTATTCAGTGCAGCGGCTGACCAGCTGTACCCCGCATCGTAACTGGCATCTGCGCGAATGAAGTCAAGGAAAGGGAACACCTGGGTTGGAAGGGTATAATTGAGCCTGAACTGGTGAGCATAGTTCTTCGTCCGGCCAAATTTCCTGATGTTCGTCCAGATCGAATCCCTGCGCTCCTGCTCGGAATACGGATCAAGTTCGTTCCGGTTGCGGTAATAGGGCAACTCATCGATGACAGCCTCATTGGTCGCTGTGAACGTAAACCGCAATGATTTCGTAAAATCCCAGTTTAAGCCATAATTCCTGTCCCAGGCAAACCGTTGGTCAAACCAGGATTTGAAGATCGGGTCAGAGAACCGGTAATCCCTCCTGCCGAACCTGCGGTCCATGACCGTGCTGAAAGTGATCGAGCTTGGCAATGGGTTGAAATTCAATTCCGTGATGAATTTCAACCAGGCGCTCTTGGATAAATTCTTGAACGGCTGTAGCGGTTTTGACTGAAAGGCAAAATTATAATCCAGGGATGCCCTGTGCTGCTTGAGCACATCGCTTTCGAGGATCTCGTTCCGGATGGTTGCCTTGGAGTAGGCATAGCTCAGGCTGAAATTCGAAATGTCCCATGGCTTCGGCTTACCGCCTCCGCTGCCCGTCCGCTCCTTCTTTACATTGGTAAAGTTGATCTGCTGCAAGGAAGAAACATTCAACGCCTGGTTTCTCAGTGAATCCCGCACTTCCTGTTCTGTCGTCCGGCGCAATTTTTCCTTGTAATCCAGGTCCAGGTCAAGCGGGTCGAATTGCGGCCGGCGAATCGTGGTGCTGTACTGGTAATAGAACGGGATCCGGATCCCGGCATTTTGCCCAAAGAATTTCCCCAGGTTGAGACTCGTGGACACATCCAGTTCGAAGACACTCTCCTTGGCACGTTCGTCCAGCTGTTTGTCTATGGAGCCATACCCTACACTCCTGTACGTCGTGGCAAAACCGACGGTTCCAAAATCTGCAAGGTTCGCATCCATGCGGGCAAGTGCGGCCACACCGCCGCGTTCTTCAAGGCCGACCATGCGGAGCTCGTTGACCCAGACCTGCCCGGAATATACGCCATCTTTCAGTGCCCTCAAACCGATCTGGACATTCTTCACATAACCCAGGGTCGGGTTCCCCTTGATCTTGATCACCCGTGGGTAGAGTTCCCCGTCCACCTCCAGTTCGATATCTTTCCTGTATTCATCTGCCAGGCTGACACCCGGCGTGTTGTTCCGCTCGATCTTCAGGTCTGTAAACTGGCTGAGTTCTACAAAAAGGTCATTCTGCGCCTTCCAGAGCGCCTCTTTATAATCATCCCCTGTCAGTATTTTCTCCTCATCACGTGTAAAATAAAGCGGAATTTCGTATTCGTAATAGTTGTTTTCAAAGTCACTACCAAGCCTGACATAGAGGGCAATGGACCCGTCCTCGTATTCTCCCTGCGCCGTAGTCAGCGTATCCTGTTCCGCATGGACGAACATCTGCATCTTCTTGAATACACGCATGTCGAGGTTCAGGATCTTGTAAATATTCACATCACAATCCACCCCGCCCTGCAACTGGTCGAATCTCATGGAAAGTGCCTGTTCATTCTGAAAAACATCGGAGTATGTGCTCGCGATGATACGCTCACGCTGGATCCCCTTGGGGATGTCATAGCGAAATGGCTGCCTTGACCGGTGTTCCTCGATGTTGACAGCATCCACGGAAAGAATATCAGAAATGGGAATATCCGAGCAGAATGCGTTGTTCCTGAACAGCCGGCGCCACTGGTTCCGGATCAGGTCAAAGGTCGCAAAGCGCAGGGTCACCTGTTCTTCCCAGTCTGCAAGGTACATCCGCATGAACCGGATGCTGCGGAGGTCATTGATCTGGCCAACCCTGTCAAATTCGGTAAACGGAATGCGCACCCTGTACCAGGTCCTGCCGTTTTGCCCAGATACGACGTCCGTAACATAGGGATTGTTGACCAGGTTCGGGTTCAGGTTCATTGCCAACTGCAGATATGCTTCATTTTCCGAAAGCGAGTTATCCCTGTTCAAGTCCTCGGAGTCAGGGATATTGGTAGAGGCCGCCACCCGGTTGGTGTTCCCGATTCCAGCGACATCAGCCGCATTTGGCGAGTTGCCCTGTGTTCCGTTAAACCTGCGATACCGCTCGTAGATGGGTGTGCCATCCGGGTAGGCTTCACGGTCAAAGAAGAACGTAAAGTTATCATTTGCCGGATCCTGCTGGACCAGGCCAAGGCACTGGGAGTTGAGTCCGGCCTGCTGCAGTGCCTGGATGAACGGCCCGTACCACCGGGCGCTTGCTTCCTCCTCATCGGTCAGGCCGTCGAGGCCGACATCCTGCCTTTCGCGTGCATCTCCGATGTTGGAAAATGCGTTCACGACAGGCGGGATCCGCGGGATCTTGCCCCACTGGCTCGTGTCGGTACGTGTAAACTGATCATCACTCGGCAGGCCATGCTCGTAGAAGAGGCGGTTATCCTTCATGACATCCTCGGAGATCGTGCCGAAATTCAGGACAAGCTTTCCGCCCCGGGCGTCCGGATTGTTGATGAACGGATCGCAAAGCCAGAATTCGACAGCCTCATAATTGGCCTGCTCGAAGTCCGGTGTCGGCAATTCCCTTGTAATGCCCCCCCACCTTGTGATGGGTTGGTTGAGCACCAGGTTTTCATCTTCACAGGCATTGAGGTCAATCCCTGCTGAAACGCCCGGATAGCCACCGGGGATATCGAAATTATATGGCCCGCGCTTGTCGGGATAGTAGACCAGGTCGAAAGTCCTGAAATCATTAAACCCCGGACGGATGGACCGGTCGGGGAAGATCTCCTGCTGGTTCACCGCACTCGTATACGGATCCTGGGAAGCACCATCAGATACGCCACGCACGGTCCTGTCAATCTGGTACCAGTTGAGCAATGCGCGGTTTACGCCCGCAATCAGGTCCGTAGAATTTGTCGCCTCCGGGAAGCGATCCACACCATCGAGGACAGCCATCGTCGGGGTGCTGGCAATCTGCCAGGCATTCACCGGTGTGCGCAGGTCAAAGTTGGTGGATGTCCCCTCAAAGTCATCCAGGTACACAATACCCTCATCATCTTTCCTGCCCGCATTGATCGCCCTTGAGTGCCCCGGGCGCAGGGCCGCCATTTCGGCCTGGAAGTTGATCTGTGATTTTTCCTTTGTATCGATCCCGGGAATCTTGTCCACGAGCCTTGTCAGAAAAGGAGCCTCGTCGCTGAAGTTCATGTCCAGCCCGTAGATCCTGTTGTTGATCGGATCATCCCCGATATTGACCTTCTGTGTAAAAGGCCGCTCAAACAGGTGCATGTAGGTGGCCCCGACATTCATCTTCTTGCTCACCTCATAATCGGCACGCAGGCCGATCATGGTTTTCTTGTTGAAATTGAACAGGGCATTATCCTCGAAGGAAACCCTGATCGGTGTGCCCGGCTGCAGGTAGTTGTCGTTCAGGATGCGGATCCGGCCGATGTTGTAATCCACCACATAATCCTGGTTCTCAACCAGTCGTTGTCCACCAGCGGTCACCCGCACGGATCCCTGCGGAATATTGAAGGCACCCAGCGAGATCTCGGAATTCGAACTGGTTTTCGCCTCCCCTTTTATGGTAAAGCGGTTGAGTTCAGGAAATTCACGGGCTTTCGTCACGGTGGAGTCATAGAGTTGCTGGTATATCAGCGAATCGACCAGGACCGGATCAGCGCCGGCATCCTCGAGTTTTTTTCTCAGGGAAGAACCGAATGGTTCCAGGATCGGGAACATGATCCGGCCCTGCCTCGGGTTGATGGTCAACCCGGTGGCAAAATCGAATTTCCCGTCCGGCTGGGGATCGCCCTGGACATTGAGGTTATCCAGGTTCAGGATCGTCAGAATCGGCTGGTTCTGGAGGTTTGTCCAGTCCGGGAGAAAGCGCTTGAAACCACGGCCAGGGTCCTCCCAGAACACATCGAGCTGAAACTCCTCCGGGTTGAGATCTGTCCCGCCGATGTAATAGAAATTTTTCATCATCAGGTCCCAGTACGGCAGCTGCACATTGGCATTTGTACTTTTCAGCATCTTGACGAAAAGGACCTGCTGGTTCTGGGCCGAGTCGATGTTGGCGATATCCTGCGAAAGCTCCCCGACCTGGAACACCTCACCGTTATAGGTATATTCATAAGCGACGCCAAGCACCTGGTCAGGCTGGAGCCTGAGGTTCAGGGAAATGAATCCAAGCTCAGGGTGGAATGTATATTCAGATGGCGACAGTCGCCGCGCCCGGACACGCTCGAAATCCTTGATCTGGCTGAACCGGAATCCCGGGCCGGTAAGGGTATTCACAGCATTCTGGATCAGCCTGTTCCGGTCGTCAGCCCGAACCTCTTCGAGGATTCGGTTCACTTCATTGGTCGGCAGGATCCCCGTCATGCAGATGTCCTGGTTTGTCTCGTTTGTCCTCCAGTCTTCGGGATTGTCGATCGTCATCCGCTCATACTCCCCGAGGTCGGCGATGGCAATGATATCCCGGACATTGGTCGTTTGTGTTTTCGTATTGGTCACCCAGACCTCGAGGCGGGTGACATTGAACAGGCTGTTGATCTGCGGGATATTGCTGACGGCCAATTCGAAGGTTTGACGGTTGAATTGTGACAGGAAAAAGTGCCTGTTCTCATCATACTGGTCAATCGGCACTTCAAACTGCTGGAGCACGCTTCCGCCCTGGATCACCAGGTCATTCTGTTCGGACCTTTGCTGGGAGGCAATTGCGGTGATCCGCAGGTGGCCGAACTGGAGGTCCGTCTTGATCCCGAACAGGTTCTGGCTTCCTTCGATCAGTTCACTGCGCAGGGGCAGAGCCACATCACCGGCCTCGATATTCTTGATGATCTCATCCTCACTGAACAGGTCGCTGTTGTAATTCAGCTTGAGCTTATTCTCAAAATCAAAGGTCGATCGCGTGTTGTAATTGAACGTCGTCCCCAGTTTTTCCCCGATCTTGCCATCCACGTTGACCTGGATATCCATATCAAAATCGAAACCGCCGTTCCGCTGGCGCCGGATCGGGAGAATGGGGTTTTCCTGCTTGTAATAATCAAACCCAAAGGTGAGGTCGACATTTCCCTGGGGTTTCAGGTCTACCTTTGTGCCTCCGAAAAGGCGGTCAATGATGTCATCCGAAATATCGACCACAGAAACAGGGTCCACCCGTCCGCTTGAGCTCCTGTCTCCCTGGCTGATGCCGGCAAGTCGCTGGAAATATGCCTTCTCCTGCTCTTGGCGAGACCATTCCATGTACTCTTCAAAGGTCATGTATGTCGGCGCCCTGAAATACTCGTTGCCAATTTTTTCCGTGATGATGTAAAGCCCGCTCTCGGGGTCATATTCGACAGATTTCTCGATACCTGCAGGATCTTTCAGGTCGAAAGGGTTGTTGGTTTTGTCTTCGATGAAGTTGCCATACCGGTCTTGAAGGGGAGGAATGGTATCAGGTGTTGCTGCAGATTCTACATAGATCTCCGCGTAGGGATCAGGGAGGGAAAACCCGTTGCCCAACAGATCAGGCCTCCAGCAGAGCAAACAAAGCACGACTAGCCCGCTGATCGCAATTGAAAACTGCCCGCACTTTCTCATGGATACGTTCGTCAATATTCCGATTTGTGTTACAAACAAAAACAATCCCGCTTTCCTGCCTTTCAGCAGAAATCAGGATTGGTTGTCACAATTCAATTTTCTCTCAGCAAGATGCTGAATCCGGGTACAGACCCCGACTCAGGGGAAAAAAGAGGCATTTCTTTCTCTTTTTTCGCGTATATAACGCCACTTTATCCAAAGAATTATGTGTTCCGGTACACGATTCATGGAAAATGACTGTTAAAATTCTGTTCCTTCACCCCCGTGAAAGGGCCTTCAAACTCCGTTTGATCAGTTCCTCCGTCGTATCCACCTGTTCGCCCTGCAGCTTATTGAGCACTTTTTGCACTTCAGAACGATGAAAACCGAGGGCCAGCAAAGCCGACATTGCCTCCATCCGCACATTCCCGCCTGAAGCCGGGACCATGGACGGGACATCCACCCGGTCGTCCTTCAGGACCTTGTCCTTTAGGTCAATAATGATCCTTTTGGCGGTCTTTGCCCCGATCCCCTTGATCCTTTTGAAAGCCGATTCGTCTTCCGCGAGTATGGCATTTTTTGTTTCTGCGGAAGTCATCGCCGACAGGATCAGCCTGGCCGTATTGGTCCCGATGCCCGATACCGTGATCAGGAGGCGGAAAACGTCGCGTTCATCCGTATGGTAAAAACCATATAGCAGGTGGCTGTCGTCCTTGATATACAAGTGGGTCCAGAGCTTTCCCTCGGGCAGGTTCTCGATCCTTGCATACGTCTGGAGGCTGATGTGCAGTTCGTATCCGATACCATTTGTCTCGACAACAACTGATGTAGGCGTTTTTTCTGCAAATACACCTTTGATATATGCAAACATGGGAGGCTTTTGATTAAAACGGGGCGAAGTTAAGCGTTTATTACCTTTTTTTATCATTTGTTTTTCATCCGGCATTCCGCATGAATTCCCGGGAGAAAAACTATTTTTACCGGCCTGACGGCAATACATATTCTTGTTTAGATAAATCGGTAAATCATGGAAACGCCAAAATCACTGAAATACACAAAAGAACACGAGTGGATCCGCCTGACAGATGAAAAAAATGATGATGGCAAGCAAATTGCCTATGTCGGGATCACGGATTTTGCCCAGTCTGAATTAGGTGAACTGGTCTATGTTGAAGTGGATACTGTGGGGGACTCTCTTGACCAGGATGATGTGTTCGGGACCGTTGAGGCCGTAAAAACCACGTCAGACCTGTTTATGCCAGTGGCCGGCACCGTGATTGAATTCAACCCGACACTGGATGAGTCCGAGGGCGATGATCCGGGGATCATTAATGCAGATCCATACAAGGAAGGCTGGATCATCAAGATCGCCATTGAGGACCAGGACCAGCTGGATGAATTAATGAGCGCGGAAGATTACGAGGCTCTGGTCGGATAATTTTTTACTCCCCGTACACCATATTGTGTGTGTCCCGCATCTATCAAAATGAAAGGAAAAAGAAAAACAACTGGATCTGCTTTCTGCCAGCTGTTTTCTGGATTTCATTGGTCGTAATACTATCATTACTGCCGAAAAGTTCTATCTCAAAATATCATTGGTGGCATTTTCAGAATTCTGACAAGATCATCCATGCCGGTGTTTATGCGATCATGGCTGCATCCATCCTGTTTGGGTTCCACGGAATCCGGAAAGCAGGGGCAAAACAATACCTGTTCACAATCGTTTTGTGCCTGTTGATCGGCATTGTGCTGGAAGGATTACAGCAGACCAAACTGATCGGACGCCATTTTGAGATATTGGATATAATTGCTAATATTATCGGTGCGCTTCTAGGAAGTGTGCTCTTTTTGAAAATTCATAAATATCTTACTCATGGGAGCAGGAATTGAAATCACAGGAACCGGGTTGATGCTTGCCGTTTTGGGGATCGCCATTGTGATTACGGCGATCATCCTGGCATTCAAATTCTATTACAAGGGAAAGTCTGCCGAGGAACTAAGTGACAAGTACCGGGACAAGGACTGGGGTTCACCACTCAAGGCCCGAGCAAAATATCCGGACGTAAACCCGTTCAACCTGACAGGACCCATGTTCAGGTTCGGGATGGTCATCGCCCTCGGATTAACGCTGCTCGCATTGAGCTGGACACAGTTTGAAGAAGAAATCTATATCCCGGACGATGCGCTGGTGCTTGATGAAGAGCTCGAAATCGAGCCACCCAGGACGGCAGAACCGCCGCCGCCACCACCACCTCCTCCTCCGCCCGTGATCGAAGAGGTCCCGGATGAAGAAATCCTTGAAGAGGAAGAACCGGAGTTTATGGATATGTCCATCGAGGAGGAACAGATCATTGAAGAAGCGCCGGAACCTGTTGTCGAGGAAGCACCACCACCGCCACCACCGCCACCACCACCACCAGAACCGGAAGTTGCCGAGATCTTCAAAGTGGTGGAAGACATGCCACGTTTCCCTGGTTGCGAAGACCTGGGGACAAAGCAGGAAAAAATGCAATGTGCCCAAAAGAAAATGCTCGAGTACGTGTACAAGAATATCAAGTACCCTGCAATTGCACGTGAAAACGGGATCCAGGGACGTGCCGTGATCCAGTTTGTTGTCGAGAAAGATGGCAAGATCACGGATGCCAAGATCCTCAGGGATCCGGGCGCAGGTACAGGGGCCGAAGCACTCCGTGTGGTTGAAGCCATGAATGACCTGCCGGAACGCTGGACGCCGGGCAAGCAACGCGGAAAACCTGTCAGGGTTCAGTTTACACTTCCCGTTTCTTTCAAGCTCGAGTAAGGAAATTCTTTATGCTCTTTAAGCCTTCCCTCACCGGAAGGCTTTTTTGTTTCTGCCACCCATCTGCCGGGGCAGGGCATGTCGCGCTAACATGCACAACTTTTATCTGTGTATATTCGTTTTGATCCATGAGAAAAAATGACCATGCCATTACCCATCCGTTTATTCATCACAATCGTTTTTATGGCCGGATTCGCAATCTCTGCATTCGGACAAAATGCCAAGTTGGCCGACCAGTATTATCTGGACGGTGAATACGAGAAGGCTTCGGACATCTATGAACTCCTTTACCAGAAATCCAACAGGAGCGACTATTATTTCAACAAGTATATCGAATGCCTGCTGGCACTCGAGGATTTCGAAAGAAGTGAACAGATCATCAAGGAGCAGCTCAAGGCAGATCCGGAAAAGATCAACCTCCATGTCACCCTCGGCAATGTACTCGAAAGGCAAAACAAATTTGAGGAAGCAGACGCTGAGTACCTCACGGCTATTGAGAACCTGTCACCAAACATTCAGCGAATCACACAATTGGGCAATTCATTCATCATGCTGGCAAAATATGACCTCGCGATCCAGACTTATGAACGGGGAACGGAGCTGATGAAGAACCCGGCACTTTTTTCCTACAACCTGGCGGACCTGTACCGCCGGAAAGGGGACAAGGAGAAAATGATCGAACAATACCTGTTCAGCCTGCATGCAAACCCCAACAGGTTGAATTCTGTCCAGTCGGTTCTCCAGAGAAACCTGTATGGTGACGAATTCGACCTGCTGCAGCAGCAGCTGTACATGTTCATCCAGGAATTTCCGGAAACGGACCATTTTCCCGAAATGCTGGCCTGGGTGTTCATCCAGAAAAAAGATTACAGAAACGCGCTCCGCCAGGTGCGCGCCCTGGACAAACGCCTCAATGAGAACGGGAGCCGCGTGTATGCGCTCGCCCAGGTGGCTTCAAATGCCCGGGATTATGATACGGCAATTGAAGCATTCGATTATATTGTCAACACCAAGGGAAAGAACAGTTCCTATTATCTCGAGGCAAAACGGGCATCCCTTGCCTGCATGCGCAAGAAACTCGTTTCTGCATATGACTATACGGAAGAAGACCTGAAGGCACTCGAAACAGAATACATCACCTTCCTGGATGAATTCGGATGGAACGCGAATACGGCGCTGATCGTGACAGAGCTCTCCCGCCTGGAAGCCTTTTACCTGAACGACCTTGACCGTGCCATCGAATTGCTCAACGAGGTGATCAAGTATCCCGGGGTAAACAAGCACGTGCAGGGAAATGCAAAGATCAGCCTGGCCGACTATTACCTGATGCAGGGAGAGATCTGGGAAGCGACACTGCTTTATTCACAGGTGGACAAAGCATTCCAGGAAGAGAACCTGGGTGAACAGGCACGCTTTAAAAATGCCAAGCTTTCCTATTACAACGGGGATTTTGAATGGGCACAGACCCAGTTTGACGTATTGAAGGCTTCCACGAGCAAACTGATCGCCAACGATGCCCTCGACCTCTCCATTTTCATTATGGATAACCTGGGACTGGACACGACAGACCACCCGATGAAGGCGTACGCCGAAGCAGAGTTGCTGATTTTCCAGAACAGGCTGGATAAAGCAAATGAAAAGCTGACGATCCTGTCAAACCTGTACCCCGAACATGGCCTTCAGGACGATATCAAGTATGCACGAGCCAGGATCGCCATGAAGGAAAGGGCATACGAAGCGGCGGAACTGTTGTACCTTGATATCATTGAAAACCACCGGGAAGAGATCAGGGCAGACAATGCCATGTTTGAACTTGCTGACCTGTACGAGCATCAACTGGACCGGCTGGACAAAGCGATGGAATTATACGAACGGATATTCATCGAGTTTTCAGGAAGCACCTTCTCCATCGAGGCGCGAAAGAGGTATCGTTTCCTGAGGGGGGATTATTCGGGAGAACCTGTCAATTGACCCTGTTCCGCTGGTTAAATCCTCAGGCCATTTCCTGGCCTGTTCGTTGTTCTTCGAAGAATAATAGGTACCCGATGGTGGTATTGGCCGCCACACCCTTTATCGTCCGGGTTCCCAACACAGGCTCCATCCGGAAGAATACGTAATTCCTCGACTGCATTTCATTGATACACCCTTCGACATCATGTGCCAGCAATTCCCCGCTCACGGAAGTGTAATTGAACATCCCCTTCTTTTCCCCGATCTCCGATTCGACAAAAATGACTCTGACTGGATTCATGATCATGATTCATTAAGCACCTCCGGCAACGGCTTCCCTGCCGGGATGAACCGCATGGAAATGGAATTGACGCAATGCCGTGTATTCTTTTCCGTAAACCTTTCACCGGTAAACACATGACCGAGGTGGCCTCCGCAATGGGCACAGAGGATCTCTGTACGGCGCCCGTCCGCATCTGTTTCCCGGTGTACGGCTCCTTCAATTTCATCGTCGAAGCTTGGCCAGCCGCAACCAGAAGAAAACTTGTCCGCAGATCGGTAAAGCGGATTGTTACATTGCCTGCAGATATACGTGCCTTTTTCATAAAACCGGTCATATTCACCAGTAAAGGGTCGCTCCGTTCCTTTGTGGATGAGTACCCTTTCTTCGTCGGGATTGAGCGGATTGTAAGCCATGGTTACCTTTTTTTCAGATGTGAGATAAAATGCCGGCAGCTTCTTCCAGCAGGTTATTCGTCTTGGCAAAACAAAAACGGATGATCCGCTGCCCGGATGGTGGTTTGGCATAAAACGGCGTCAGGGGGATGGTTGCGACCCCATGTTCCCGGACAAGTTCCCGCGTAAAAGCCATATCATCCTTTTGACTCACCTCTGAATAATCTGCCAGCATGAAATAGCTGCCTTCGGCAGGGATCATCCTGAACCGGGATTCTTTCATCATCCGGGCAAAATGATCCCTTTTCTCCTGGTAAAATGCAGAAATGGACAGATATGTTTCCGGATTCTCGAAATATGCGGCAATGGCATGCTGTATGGGCCTGTTCACACAAAAAACATTGAACTGGTGGATCTTCCTGAACTCATCTGTCAATGCCGGCGGAGCGACACAATACCCAAGCTTCCACCCGGTTGCATGGAGTGTCTTGCCAAAGGAGAACACGACAAAAGAACGCGCATACAGCTCAGGGTATTTCAGCATCGAAAGGTGCGGCAGCCCATCAAAAACGAGATGCTCGTATACTTCATCGCTGAGCAGGAACAAAGGGTGTGCGTCTGCGATTCCTTTCAATGCCGCGATATCTTCATCCCTGAATACCTTACCGGCCGGATTATGCGGGCTGTTGATAATGATCATCCGCGTCCTCCGGGTGATCGCCTTCATGACTTCATCCCAGTCAATGCGGAAACCGGGAGGATGCAATGCAATTGGAACGGGCACACCGCCAAAAGCCCTTACCGATGGTGCGTAACTGTCATATGAGGGATCAAACAGGATGACTTCGTCGCCGGGATGCACCACTGCGGCAATCGCGGTAAAGATCGCTTGCGTCGCCCCGGCCGTGATGGTGATTTCGTCCTCCGCACTGATCCGTACTCCATACAGGCCAGCGATCTTTTCAGAAAGCACCTTCAGCAGTTCCGGCACCCCGGCAAGGGGTGCATACTGGTTGAACCCCGAATCCACGTATTCAAGGACAAGGTCCTTGAGATCCTGGTCCACATCAAAATTCGGGAATCCCTGGGATAGGTTGATGGCTCCATACTCCCTTGCCATGGCAGACATCACGGTGAAAATCGTGGTTCCTGTATCAGGCAATTTGGACTTGAATGGATCCGGCATCAATCCTCGGGGCGGTATTTTGCATATAACTCGGAAATATCTTCCGCAAGCTTGTGATCCTTCTCGGTAACGATATTCCCTGCATCGTGTGTGGTCAGCTCGATTTCCACCGTGTTCCAGACATTGCTCCAGTTCGGGTGGTGGTTGTGCCTTTCAGCAGCAAAGGCGACCTCTGTCATGAATGCGAAGGCTTCTGTAAAATTCTCAAATTCAAAAGAAGCAGAAAGCTTGTTGTTGGTTTCTTTCCATTCCATGGGTCAGTACTTTTCCTGTCAAAATACAAAATCGGCAGGTAGTATGCGCACAATTGAACATGCGAATCTGCGAACCGGTAGCAATTCGTTCGATCGTGCGTGCATTCAGTTGTTCGCGTATTCAGTTATTCCGGGACAGAACAAATGAACATGCGAATAACTGAACAACAGAATCTGCGAACCGGTAGCAATTCGTTCGATCGTGCGTGCATTCAGTTGTTCGCG
>JARQTN010000186.1:2644-3538 GCA_029976695.1 Lewinellaceae bacterium | reverse complement strand
GTCACGCTGCAGCGTGACACCCCGCACGCCGTGTACTTTTTTTGGGGACATTTTCCCATTTTTTGACACGTATTTACAGAACACTTTTAAAAAGTTTAAAGATTCTGCAATGTCAAGAAACAAAATATTTACCCAACCATTGATCGGCGGAAACGTATTTCACGTCTACAATCAAACGAATAACAAGGAATTGCTCTTTCTGAATGATGGTGACAGATTTAGATTTCTAAGAAACCTGAAACGGTTTATCTGTCCGTTTGCGGATATCCTTGCGTATAATTTGCTTTCAAATCATTTCCACATTCTCCTGGAAATTCTCACAAAGGAGGAATTTTTATCAAGAGTGACTTCTCTTTATATTGATGAGTTGCCTCCAGGATGCAGGAAATTGATCAATTGCGAAGAGGACAATATGGATTTAATTTTGAAGAACAGATTTACATCAATGCTATCAGGATATGCAACATATTTTAACCTTCGACACAAAAGAAAAGGGAATTTCCTGCATCGCCCATTCTGTAGAAAGTGGATTCATTCTTCTTCATACCTGGCTAAAGCAGTTTATTATGTTCATAATAATGCAGTTCGTCATGGAGTATGTGCTCACCTTCTTGATTATGAATGGACTTCTTATCATTCAGTTCTTGCGCATGACAACACGATTATTTCCATTGACCGATTACTTCAATATTTTGGAGGTAGAGATGATTTTCTAAACTATCATCTAACAAACAGGTTTTTTAATCGAGAGGAGGAAGAGACTTTTCTATTGGAGGAGGAAATTGTTTTCATGCATAAAAAGCATAAGCCAAAAGAATGATCTGGTTATTACAAAAGTTAATTTGGTACACGGCGCGCACGCTGTCACCCTGCAGCGTGTCACGCTGCAGGGTG
>JARQTN010000186.1:0-2634 GCA_029976695.1 Lewinellaceae bacterium | reverse complement strand
GGTGACAGCCCGACTTTCCATATATTCGCACTTCCTAAGACAGATTCATATGAAAAAACTCTTACTCCTGATGATCACGATCCTGACAGGCGTATCCGCTAACGGCCAGGCCCTCGACAATATCGCACCGGCACTGCAGCAACAAATGCTTGCACAACCAGCCAAGAAGATCGAAACCCTCATCATCCTCAATGAACAGGCCCCCACAGATGCCTTTATCGAGGAGATCAGGAAGAACCCAGCCCAGCGGGGTGATCTGAGGACAGCTGCCCTTCAGGAAATGCATGAAGTGGCAAGCCGGACACAACCGGAATTCTCAAACTGGCTCGTGGAGGAAACAAGCCTGAATCATAGGGATATCCGGACCTACTGGATCATCAACAGCATCAGGGCCAGACTCAATGCTGATGAGATCCGGAAAGTCGCCATGAGCCCCGATGTCCGGTATGTCGCAGAACCCCTCTGGTTTGAAGAGGGCTCTGTCAAAAAGGCTCAAATGACACCGGTATTTGACCCGGGCTCACACGAGGAAGGCCTCGATGTCATCAATGCCCCGGCGCTCTGGAAGATGGGCTATACAGGCTATGGCACAAAAGTATATGTCTATGATACCGGCATCGATATCGACCATCCGGCACTCAGGTCCAATTTTGCCTTTCACAATGATCCGCTGGAATTGTCCTGGCGAGGAAAACGCGAGGATCCTTACACCTGCACAAACCATGGAACACATGTAGCGGGCACGATCCTCGGGCTCGACCGCGAAATGAATGATACCATTGGCGTTGCCTTCAATGCGCGGTATATCATGTCACCCCAATTTCTCAACTGCGGAGAAGACAGGATAGACGGTATCGAAGGATGGCAATGGGCGCTTGATCCCGATGGAAACCCCATGACAACCGACGACATTCCGGATGCGGCCAACATGTCCGGAGGGCGTCAGACCAATGACACGATCTGCGGCCAGGAATACTTCAACAACCTTTTCCAGGGCCTGCAAATTGCGGATATTGGGGCCTGCTTTTCCGCCGGGAATTCCGGCCCCGGCGATGCAACTACAGGATCTCCGGCCGTGCACAACTATGACCTTGTCCATGCGTTTGCCGTTGGAAACCTGAGTTTGTCCAATTTTGATATCAACTTGAGCTCCAGCCGCGGGCCCTCCCACTGCTTCAATACGGATTCTTCCCTGTTTATCAAACCGGAAGTATCTGCCCCGGGTACGGATGTGCGGAGCAGTATTGTCGGCGGTGGGTATGATGAAAACACCGGTACGTCCATGGCCGCACCGCATGTGACCGGCGCTTTCCTCTTGCTCAGGGAAGCTTATCCTTACCTGAATGAAGCAGAGATCCTGCTGTCCCTTTATTTGACCGCTGTCGACTATGGCGAGCCGGGTGAGGATAATGTGTTCGGCATGGGTGTGATCGATGTGCTGGCAGCATTCGAGTATTTGCAAGACAAGGGATTTGACCCGGTACCGCCACTTCCCAGGGAGAAAGACCTTGTCGCAATTGACCTTGGGCTGGATGAAAGAAGCTATTGTACTTCGATCCCTGCATTGCAGGTGAAATTCGAAAATGCCGGTCTGGATACGATCTATTCTGTGCAGCTCGATTTTTCGGAAACGAACGGACTGATCGCCCCATTCTCAAAGCAATGGTCAGGCGTACTCGCGCATGATGAGATTGGCCAGCTGGAATTTGAGCTTCCGGAAGAACTCCAGGTCTTTGGTACCTACGAATTGTTGATGGAGATCTCTCTTCCGGACAGTGAAGATGAAGTCAGGCTACTGGACAACCGGTTCAAAAAGAGGTTCAGGGTGTATGATGCGCCTGACTTTCGCATTCAGCAAAAGGACCCCTCAAACCCGGAAGTATGCTATGGTGCACGCACCTGGCTTTCATCATCGCATATACCTGAGAACGATCAGCGGATCGTATGGTATGCGAACAAGCCTTCCGGCAATCCACTGGGAGAAGGAAGCCGGTTTCTCGCACCAGAAACGTTTGATCCCGAAGTTTACTTTGCCGTCCTTGAAACGCTCCACAGTGTTGGCGCCACCATGGACCAAAGCGCATTGGAATTTGGGGAGGATAACCTGGGCGGACTCATCTTTGATGCCGCACGTCCCTTTACGCTGAGAAGCGTGAAGGTGAATTCCGGAGACGCTGGTGGCGGCCGCATGATCCAGCTATTTGACGAAGAGGGGGAGTCGGTCATTTCCAAACTGGCGATCGTGCCTGCCGGTGAACAGGAAATTCAACTCAACTGGAAAATAGAAGAGGGGAATGGATACCGCCTGGAAATCACGACAGGAAAGCCATTTGCCCATGTGACAAGTGATACCGGATTCCCATTTGAAGTTGAAAACCTGGTTACCATCAGGAGTGGAATCTATGATGGTGTGGTGAACGAGAACACCTATTACTATTTCTTTGACTGGGAAGTCGTGACCGACCATCCGTGTGGTCCGGCTTCTATTGAATTGACGACATCAGAGGCAGACACCCTCCCGCCCGTTGGCATCATTGCTTCGACGGATACCGTATTCCTGTCTGACGGAGGGAGCCTCATGCTGGAAGCCGAAGGGGAGGGATTCTCCATCTTCGACTGGGAACTCTCTGACGG
>JARQTN010000185.1 GCA_029976695.1 Lewinellaceae bacterium | reverse complement strand
ACATTTCGCCAATGGCCAATGGCTAACGGCCAATGGTATTTATCGCTTACTTTGCAGTCCTGCTTTTCAACTAAAAAACCTTATGCCATGTGGTGGATCTACGCTCTCCTCTCTGCTGTCTTCGCTGCCCTGACAGCCATATTTGCAAAAGTCGGTGTCAAAGGGGTTGACTCCGACCTGGCCACAGCTATCCGGACTGTCGTCGTCCTCATGCTCGCCTGGGGCATCGCTTTCGTCCGAGGTGGCACGAAAACAATCATGTCCCTCACAGAGCAGAACTGGCTCTTCCTGGTCCTGTCAGGGATCGCCACCGGGCTGTCCTGGATCTTCTATTTCAAGGCCCTCTCCCTGGGCAAGGTTTCGCAAGTCGCATTGGTAGACAAACTCAGTGTCGCCCTGGTGCTGGTATTCGCCGTGGCATTCCTCGGCGAAACACTCTCCATGAAGGTTGTGCTCGGTGCTGTGTTGATCATTTCCGGTACGCTGGTCCTTGTGAGTTGAGCGGCAAGCCAAGAGTCGTCCTGCATGAAGCTCACTTCCGATGGAAAACAACACCGCAATTCGGACAGGTACACACCTGCTTCTTCTCCTTGCTCTCCTGCATTTTCTCAATAAAGGCTGAACTGATGATCCCCGTTGGTAAAGCCACCAGCCCCACCCCGATCAGTGCAATGACACCTGCGAGGAATTTTCCCAAGCCGGTAACCGGGTAAATATCCCCGTAACCGACTGTTGTAAGTGTCGCTACCGCCCACCAGATGGAATGGCCGATAGATTCAAATTTGTCCGGCTGAACCTCGACTTCAATATAATACATCAAGGAGGCAGAGAAAATGAGCAGGATGAATGAGATGAATATGGTGACCGTAAGCTCTTCCTTGGTTTCCACCAGGACATCGGCAATGGACCTGAGTGAATTTGAAAAACGGCCGAGCTTAAAGATCCGCAATAACCGCAGCAGCCTCAGGATACGCACAAACCGCAGGTCAATCGGGATCAACATCGGTAAATAAAACGGTACGATCGCGAGCAGGTCGATCAGGCCCAACGGGGAAATTGCAAACCTGGCCCGCCTCCCGGGAAATGTTGTCCTGAAGTCTGGATTCAGGCTGGCAGTCCAAAGGCGGATCACGTACTCTATCGTAAACACAATCACAGAAAAAGCCTCAAAGGCCTGGAAAAAGTCGTGGTACAAACCCTCAAATTCCCTGTACGTTTCAAGGACCAGTGCCGTCACATTGAGGATGATCAACGTATAAATGAATTTGACAGTCGTGCGATGGTGGAGGAATTGATAGGCTTTTTGTTTGATGGAATCCATATGCTCTAGTTTCGACGTTTCCGGTCATTTTGAAAAGCATTGAATATAGCTGATTTTCAATTTTCCGATTCAATCTCCGCCCCTCATGCATTTATGTATTCCATGGGTACTGCACATTAGAGTATCCGGATGCCCAGGTAAGAGAGAACCGATTACATTCCTCCAGAAGTGTTCGTCGACAATTGAATGGAACTTATCTATAATGTAATATATATATTGCATTTTGCAAATTATACCTTACATTTGACTTGTGGAAAACATCAAAATGAAATTGGCCAGGACCGAAAAGAAACTGTCACAGCAGGAACTGGCCGATTTATGCGATGTCACCAGGCAAACGATCGGATTGATCGAAAAAGGGAAGTACAACCCCACACTGAACCTGTGCATCAGGATCGCACGTACATTGGATAAAACCTTAAACGACCTTTTTTGGGATGAAGGCAACGAATAAAAACCCGTTCAGCAAGTTGGATGAGCGGAACAAACAAATCGCAGGAAAAATCATGGTTGTCATGTACCTGCTGACCATCCTGGCCATGCAGGGCATTATCCTCTATCGCCAGCTTGTACTCGGGCAGGAATGGAACGATTTCAGGGACCTCGCGATCCTGATGACATTCAATTCGCTTTTCCTGGTGAGCGCACTGCTCTATTACGGCGCTGTACAGGTCAGGAACCTGAAATTGAAAAGCGTCCTGTTGATCTACTTTGTCCTGATTTTCCTGGGCAGCCTCTTCACATATGCGAAATACAACCTGTTCCGGGACGATGGGCTCACATGGGATCAGCTTTGGGACAAGTTTGTGCTCATTTACATCATCACCGGGATTATCCTCGGGTTTTTCATCCTTTTTTCCCTCCTGGGCAGGAGAAGGATGGAAAAAGAAATTGAATAAAAACCTGAATCATGAAACAGACATTTGAACGCTATCAAAGAATCGGCCTTGTCGGGATCATCCTCATTGCCCTTGGGGTCGTCCTGCTGAATGCACTGGATGATACGAGTTCGCTGGGCACGGTCCTGATTGCCGTAGGTGGCTTGTTCTTCATGGCTGCCATGAAAAGCAAGATGGAGGTGGACAAGTCAACAGGACAGGAACAGGGAGATGCAGAACATTGAAAGGATGGAAATGAATGATCAAAACAAGCTCGATGGAAAAGTGGCCATTGTGACCGGTGCGACCAGCGGAATGGGAAAGGCCATCGCCGAAATATTTGCGCAAAACGGTGCTGCCGTCGTTTTGTCCGGAAGGAACAGGGAAAAGGGAAATGCATTAAAGAATCAGTTGATCGAAAATGGACACAAGGCAACATTCCTTTCGGGAGATATTTCAAAACGGGCAACCTGCGAAGCACTCGTGGATGCTGCTGTTTCCATGTTTGGCAAAATCGACCTCCTTTCACTGAATGCAGGCATCCTCGGGCTTGGAAAAGTGACAGAGCTGCCAGAAACACTGTGGCATAATACCATCAACACGAACCTCAGTTCTATTTACTACCTCTGCAAGGCGGCCCTGCCGGAAATGCTGAAACAGGAAAGCGGAAGCATCCTGGTCAATGCTTCCATTGCTGCATACAGGGCATTTCCGAATCACCCTGCTTACTGTGCCTCCAAGGCCGGGGCAGTCGCATTGGCAAGACAAATGGCTGTCGACTACGGGCCCAGGATCAGGGTGAATGCCATTTGCCCGGGGCCTGTGGACACGCCGCTGTTGTGGGACTCCGTCATTGCATTCGATCATCCGGAAAGCGCTGTTTCTGAAGCCAGGGAAAGCACCCTGCTCAAAAGGCTTGGTGATCCTGCGGACATTGCCAAACTGGCGCTGTTCCTGGTATCCGACGATGCTTCCTGGATCACCGGGAGCGCATTCAGGATCGACGGGGGGATCATGAGTTAGGGATTTCGAAAAACGGGTGATAATGACCATACACTTGTTTATCTTGGCACCTCCATTCATGTAAAACCAGTATGATGAAAAATCAAAGACAATACTTCCTTTTCCTGATGACGTTCATGCTCTGTATTCCTTTTGTCACAGCACAGAAAATTTCCACTCAAAAAGAGGAAGCGTATAAGGTTGTAATCAACCACGAAGAACAATACTCCATTCTGCCTGTCCAAATGGCAACACCTAAAGGGTGGAAAGAGACGAAAACCCGGGGTGACCTGAAAAAATGCAATGCCTTTATCGAGGAGGTATGGACGGATATGCGGCCCCTGAGTGT
>JARQTN010000184.1:12216-15024 GCA_029976695.1 Lewinellaceae bacterium | reverse complement strand
TTGAACCCGAAACCTTGAACCCGAAACCTTGAACCCGAAACCTTGAACCCGTAACCTTGAATCCGAAACCTATTCCAGGCCTTCGCTCCAGATGTCGGCCTACTGACGATGCTTTGAATGTCAGCATCCAAGACGTTTAAAGTGGCTGCCATCGTCGCTCATCAATAGCTCGTCTCATCCAGCTCGACCTTGCCCCAGAATGTCTTGTACACAAAGAACGTGTAGGCCGCAACGAGCGGGGCACCGATCGCGGCAATGATCAGCATGATGCCAAGGGACTTTTCTGAAGAAGCCGCATTGTACACAGTCAGGTGATAGGCTTCATCCACCGTGGAAAGCAGGATGACCGGGTAAAGCTCGATCGCCACCAGGACCAATAGCGAGGCAATGGAAATGCTGGAGAACAGGAACGCCAGCTTGTATTTGTGCATGCTCGCAAGTCGGGGGATGTTCGCGATGCTCAGGAAAGTAATGACAGGCGCGATAAAGAGCAACGGGGAGCCCTTGAAATCATCAGACAAGTGGGGAATATAGATCAGGGTGTACAGGGACACCAGGCTGAAGGCCACGATAAAAAAGATGATGCCCCTGCGCAACAGACTGGTCAGTTTGACAAACAGCTTGCCTTCCGTTTTCATCAGCAAATAAATGGCCCCGTGCATCATGAAGAGCGCCAGTGTGGTCACGCCCACCATCAGGGCATACGGATTCAGGAATTCGATCCAGCTGCCCTCAAATGAATATGCCGGCCCGACCGGGATGCCTTGCAGCACATTGCCCAACACAACGCCAAGCAGGAAAGAAAGCATGATGCTGGACACGCTGTATGAAACATCCCACATGCTGCGCCACCACCGCATTTTTTCCTTGCTCCTGAATTCAATCGAGATGGCCCTGAAGATCAGGAATGCAAGGAACAGCATGAACGGGATGTACATGGCGGAAAACAGAGTGGCATACACGATGGGGAACCCGGCAAACAGCGCCCCGCCACCGATGACCAGCCATACTTCATTGCCATCCCAGACAGGCCCCACGGCATTCAATGCGATGCGCCGGTTTTCTTCCTTCCTGAAAAAAAGGTGCCATGCACCGGCCCCAAGGTCAAATCCATCAAGGATGGCATATCCCGAAAACACCCCTCCTACCACAAGAAACCAGAGAGTCGGATAATCGATACCAAGGAAAGTCGCCATCTCTTATTGTTCGTTTGGTGATTCAAAAAGGTCCGCCATCTCCTTTTGCCTCGGCCGGACATCGACTCCGGCAGTCACATAAGGCCCGTGTTTGATCTTCTTGTCCAGGAGGTACAGGAAAAGCAGGAACAGGACCAGGTAGATCAGCGTAAACATGATCAGTGAGAAAATGACCTGGTTTGCTGTCACCACTTCTGAAAGTGCATCAGATGTCCTCAGCAGGCCATAGACAACCCAGGGCTGACGGCCCATTTCAGCAGTGAACCACCCTGCCTGGTTGGCAACCTGGGGCAGGATCACCGCAATCACAAAGAGCCGAAGGAGCCATTTTTGTTCAAACAACCTGCCGCGCCACCATTGAAACACCCCGAAAAGGGTCAGCATGATCAGGATCATGCCAATGGTGATCATCAGATGATACAGCTGAAAGACGGCATTGACTGCCCCGGGACGCTCATCTTCAGGCACCGAGCCAAGCCCGGTCACGGGGGCGTTGAAATCCCAGTGTGTGAGAAAGCTCAGGCCACCCGGGATCGGGATCCCAGTAACTTTTTCCCTTCCCTTGTCCACCCATCCGACAATGTACATATCCGCGACTGCCAGGCTGTCAAAATGACCTTCCATGGCGGCAAGTTTCAGGGGTTGGTTTTCTGCGACACCGTCTGCAGAAGCATGGCCACTAAATAGCTGGAGCAGGGAAAAGACAGCAGCTACCGAAAGCGCGATCTTGAATGCTTTCCGCGATAATTCCACGTGCCTGTCTTTCAACAAGTAATAAGCGTGTACGCTCATCACGAGGAAGGCTCCCGCCAGGAATGCGCCCAACCAGACATGCAGCAGCCTGTCCACACTCGAGGGATTGAAGACCATCGCCCAAAAGTCCGTGATCTCGGCGCGTGCCTCCAGCCCCTCTCCCACGATATGATAGCCGGCAGGTGTCTGCTGCCAGCTATTGGCCACAACGATCCAGACGGCAGAGAACAGGGAACCGAAGAATACACCGATGGTGGAAATAAAATGGACGACGGGTTTCACCCGGTTCCACCCGAAGAGGAGGATGCCGAGGAAACCGCTTTCCAGGGCAAAGGCAAAGATCCCCTCCGCAGCAAGCGCGCTCCCGAAAATATCCCCCACAAAGCGGGAATACGTGGCCCAGTTGGTGCCGAATTCAAACTCCATCACAATGCCGGTGGCCACGCCAATCCCGAACGTCAGGGCAAAGATCTTGGTCCAGAACCGGGCCATCGTCTCGTAGATCTGCTTTCGGGTACGGAGGTACATCCCTTCCATGATGACCATGATCAGGCCGAGTCCGATACTCAGTGGCGGGTAGATGTAGTGGAAAGCAACGGTAAATGCGAATTGTATCCGGGAGAGTATTTCGACATCCATAGGTATCCGAATTTAAGCCAAATTTCGGTCATTGTTCAAAAATGACCGTAATCCGGATCACGGATTAGGATATCGGGGAAGGAAAAAGGGACAGTGCGGGGAAGGAACAAGGGACAATTATTTAAGTACCAAATAAATTTCAAGCTCCAATAATTCTCCCGATGATTCGTGCCTCACATCGGGATCTCCGCTGCGCTCCGAAAGTTCCAAAAGAATTCCA
>JARQTN010000184.1:0-12116 GCA_029976695.1 Lewinellaceae bacterium | reverse complement strand
CGAAACTATCTCACCTCCAACCGCGTATTGAGCGCCGTATCCGAACTCCCGCCCACCATGAACTGGAAGAAGCCGGGCTCAAACCTGTACTCGCCGCGCCCGTCGTAAAAGCCCAGCGATGCTTTTGGCAGGCTGAACTGGATCACTTCGGACTCTCCAGCGGGGATCGAAACCTTGTCGAAGGCCTTCAATTCCCTGACCGGGCGGACCACGCTCGCCACCTCATCGCGGATGTAAAGCTGGATCACCTCTTCACCATCCACATTGCCGGTGTTTTGCACTTCCACCTCGATTTCGATCACATCGCCACTGGCATTGACATTGAGGTTGGCATACTCAAAAGTGGTATAACTCAAGCCGTGTCCGAACGGAAAAAGGGCATCGTTTTCCACATCACCATAGTGCGACCAGAAGACAAAATCCTCGATATTCTGCGTATTTACCGGCCGGCCTGTATTGTAGTGGTTGTAATAGAGGGGCATCTGCCCGACATGGCGCGGAAAACCCATGGGGAGCTTGCCCGCCGGGTTGTATTTTCCCATGACGACATCTGCAATGGCATTGCCGCTTTCCGTACCCAATTGCCAGACCAATAAAATCGCAGGGACGTTTTCTGAAGCCCACACGATGTCGAGCGGCCTGCCGGTGTGCAGGAGGAGGATGACGTTTTGGTTGACTTTCAGGATTTCCTCGATCAATTCCTGCTGCAGTCCGGGCAATTCAATATTTACACGGCTGCGGCCTTCTGCCGACTGGAACCCGTGTTCCCCCATCGCGAGCAATACCACGTCGGCTGACTTTGCTGCATCGATTGCAGCCGGAAACGAAGACCGGTCGGTGGTATTGATCTTTGTTTCGAGCGTCCAGACCCTTTCCTCCATCAGGAGGTCGAGCCCTTTTTCAAATATCCATTCGACGTTTCCATACGGCATCAACCCCTCCTTCAGCGTCACGGCGGTATGGTCATCGGCCGCCTTCCGCCAGCTGCCCAGCGGACTGCTGTCGTCATCAATGAACGGCCCGATCACGGCCACCCGCTGGCCTTCCTGTTTCAAGGGCAGCAGATTCCGCTCGTTTTTGAGCAGCACGATGGATTTCCTTGCCATATCACGGACAACTTCCCTGTATGCCGGAGCGAATACTTCGTTTGCTTCACGTTGCTCATCACAATAGCGGTATGGGTCATCAAAGAGTCCAAGATTGTATTTCACCGTGAGGATCCGGCGGACAGCATCATCCAGGAGGGCCTCATCCACGATCCCGTTCTCCACGAGTTGCCTGAGGTTCCTGATAAACATCCTTGATTCCATTTCCATATCACAGCCGGCGCTGACTGCCTTTTGCGCAGCATCGGCACCGTCTGCTGCAAATCCGTGCGTGATCATCTCACCGACAGATGCCCAGTCGGATACCACGAAACCGTCAAATCCCCATCTGCCTTTCAGGATATCCCGCTGGAGATAGGCATCCCCCGTCACGGGCACCCCGTTGAGTACGTTAAACCCATTCATCACAGTCGCTACGCCGGCATCCACAGCTGCCTTGAAAGGTGGCAACGCGATATTGTGGAGGGTGACCGTCCCGATATCCACGGTATTGTAATCCCTTCCTGCCTCGGCAAATCCATAGGCTGCAAAATGCTTCGCGCATGCCGCAATGGTATTTGGCGCAGACAGGTCCTCCCCCTGAAAGCCGCGCACACGGGCTGCGGCAACCCTGCTGCCCAGGTAGGGATCTTCCCCGGCACCTTCCATGACCCTGCCCCAGCGTGCGTCCCTGCTGATATCCATCATGGGTGCGAATGTCCAGTGGATCCCTACCGCACTGGCTTCCCTGGCAGCGAGGGCCGCAGATTTCCGGATGGCTTCCATATCCCAGCTGGCAGCTTCTGCAAGCGGGATCGGGGAAAGTGTCTTGAGCCCATGGATCACATCATACCCGAAGATCAGCGGGATCCCCAGCCGGGATTCTTCCACAACGATCTTCTGGAGACTTCTTGTCTCTTCGGCGCCGATCACATTGAGCATCGATCCAACCAGGCCGGACCGGAGATGTTCATATTTGTCTATGGCCTCATCTCCCTCAGGGAGGGGCCCTGTAGGATCCCAGAACCCGGTGTACTGGTTCATCTGGCCAACCTTCTCTTCGAGGGTCATCGTGGAAATGAGGTCCTCTACAACATCTATTCTCTGGTAAGACCGGTCCATTTTTTGATTTTGTGCGTGAAGTGGATTGAAGGCAACGTACAAAGCAGCTGACAGGAGCAAATATCTGAGCATAGTTTCCGATTTCTATGGCAAATAAAGCAAGAATTTAGAGTGCATAAAAGTATTTTTCATGATCATATTTTCATATATTGAGCAAATGAATTCTGAAATTTCCAAAATCAAAGGTGCTGAAGCTGAAAAGCTGGAACGGATTGCCTTTATCCTGAAAACTGTCGCACACCCACTCCGGCTCGGAATCATCCACTTGCTGGAACAACATACCCGCCTATCCGTGTCGGAAATATGTGATTCCCTGGATTCAGAACAATCCCTTACATCGCATCATTTGCAAAACATGAAACTGAAAGGGATCCTCTCTGTCAGGAGGGACGGCCGTCAAATGCTTTATTCACTCAAGGAAAGGGATGTCTCCCTGATCATCGAATGCCTTGAAAACTGCCAGTGTAACATGTAAATACTCCTTCCAGGACTTCAATGGAATCCTGAAAATTTTTATCTTCACCTATGAACAGTTTATCATATTATCGTATGTCCATTTTCTTGTATGTGCCAGTATATCATGACAGACTGTCCTGCAGGAGATCATGTGATGTGCAGTAAAGCGTGATTTACCAACTAGAAACCATTTCGGATGTCAACCAGCTTCATTGGCCAATTGCGAAACTATACAGCTGACCTGTTCAGGGCAGATGCAATGGCCGGACTTACAGTTGGCATCATGCTCGTCCCGCAAGGGATGGCGTACGCACTTCTTGCCGGCTTGCCACCCATCTACGGGCTCTATGCCGGCCTTGTGCCCATGATGATCTACCCCTTTTTCGGGACCTCAAGACACTTGTCGGTGGGACCCGTTGCCCTGGTTTCGATCCTCGTCCTGACAGGATTGACCGAATTCGCGGAGCCATTTTCAGAAGAGTACATCTCACTTGCGATCCTGACCTCCCTTGTTGCGGGTGCGATCCAGGTCGCGCTAGCTTTATTCCGGATGGGCTTCCTGGTCAACTTTCTTTCGCATCCTGTCATCAGCGGTTTCACCTCTGCAGCAGCATTGATCATCGGGATCAGCCAGCTCAAGTATTTTTTCGGGATCAATGTGCCGCGCAGTGGATCGATCATATCAACCCTGCAGGATCTGTTTTCCCATATGAATGAGGTCCATTTTTTGACACTGATCATCGGGTTTGTGGGTCTCGCGGCAATCGTCATCATGAAGAAGGTCAAAAGGTCACTGCCGGGAGCCCTGATCGTGGTGATTTTAAGTATTATCAGCATTTCCGTCTTCGGCTGGGATAAAGCGGGAGTCGCGATCATCGAGGATGTCCCGAAAGGCCTGCCCGCCATCCGGATGCCGGACATCACATTACAGAACATATTCAACGTCTTTCCCCTGGCCCTGATCATCTGCCTCATCAGCTTTATTGAATCCTTAGCCATTGCCAAGACACTTTCCGCAAAACATGGCAACTACCCGATCATTGCGGACCGGGAACTGCTCGCCCTGGGACTTGCCAAGATCGCGGGCTCATTTTTCCAGGCATTCCCGAATACCGGAAGCTTTACCAGGTCCGCCATCAATGAGCAGGCCGGTGCAAAAACGGGTGTTTCATCACTTATCGCCGGGATTGTTGTGATCCTCACACTTCTTTTCCTGACACCGTTGTTTTACTACCTGCCGCAAGCGATCCTTGCTGCGATCGTCATCTCAGCCGTATTTGGCCTCATCGACGTGAAAGGTGCCAGGAAACTGTTTGCCAGGGACAAAAACGACTTTTACGTGCTGCTCACAACCTTCGGGCTGACGCTCTTCCTGGGGATCCGCGAAGGGGTGCTTGCTGGCATCATCCTGTCGCTGATCCTGATCATCTGGAAAGTTTCCAAACCGCACTATGCGATCCTGGGTAACCTGCCGAATACGCCCTACTTCAGGAATATCGAGCGGTACGAAGAAGCGAAAACGGATCCGGACTACCTCATCATCAGGTACGATGACGATATCTTTTTCGGGAATGCAGAGCACTTTTATGAAACCGTCCTCAAACAGGCAGGAAAGCACCAGGGGATAAAGAGCCTGGTTCTCGATTGCTCCTCGATCGGGCATATCGACAGCACAGGTGTCCACCATTTTAAGCTCCTAAAAGTATCGATCGAAAAACAGGGCCTGAAGTTCATTGTGACAAGCCTGAAAGGGCCCTTACGGGATATTTTCCGGAAAAACGGCCTCTTCGACCTGATCTCGAAAGAAAATGTATACATGCAGGTGGTTGATGCGGTGGGTGAGCTGAAACATCAAAAAGAAACGAATTCTGAAGTCCATAAAAAAGAAATTGAATGAAATACGGTTTTATCATTGACAACCGGAAATGTATCGGATGCCATGCATGTACCACGGCGTGCAAATCCGAACACCAGGTTCCGGTAGGGGTCAACAGGACGTGGGTCAAGCAGGTGGAAAAAGGGACCTTCCCGGACACACGCCGGCTCTTTTCGGTATTGCGCTGCAACCATTGCACGGATGCGCCCTGCGTTGAGATCTGCCCGGTAGAAGCCCTGCACTACCGGGAAGACGGGATCGTGGATTTTGACAAGGACCGCTGCATCGGATGCAAATCCTGCATGCAGGCTTGTCCATATGATGCCCTCTACATCGACCCTGAAAATCATACTGCGGCAAAATGCAACTACTGCGCGCACCGCATCGATGTCGGACTTGAACCGGCCTGCGTCAATGTCTGCCCGGAACATGCGATCATCTCCGGGGACATGGAAAACCCGGAAACAGAAATCGCCCAGCTCCTTGCCAGGCAACCGGTCAAGGTCAGGAAACCGGAAAAAGCGACTTCACCGAATTTATTCTATATCGATGCCGATGATGCTTCGCTTGTCCCGACGGCCACGGACCGCGGCCATGTCACATTATGGGGCTCGCAGGCCCTCGGCGTTGGGCACTATGCCAAGGAAGCCGAAAAAATGGCTTTCACGAATACCGACGTGATCGCCGAGCTCGTTAACCTCAACGGCGGTTTCGAGGCGAACGGGAAAAAAGTGAAAGCCCCGAAATCGGCAGAAGTCCTCGTGGAAATGCCCAAACGGGTCTATGACGGCCCGGACAAGGGTATCCTGTGGGGCTGGGAAGTCCCGGCTTATGTCTGGACAAAGGCAATATCGGCGGGCATCTTCCTCGTTCCCTTCCTCCTTTCCTTTTTCACAGGCCAGTCGATGATCGAGACCGTTTTCTGGCCAACGATCGCCATCGGGCTTTTCTTCCTGCTGATGACTGGCCTCTTCCTGATCAAGGACCTGGACAGACCCGACCGCTTTGCTTATGTCCTGCTCAGGCCGCACTGGCGCTCCTGGCTGGTGAAAGGCGGATACTCCATCACGGCATACGGCGGCCTGCTTACCCTGCTTGCCGTATCATATTTCTTTGGCTGGACAGTTGTATTTGATGTGCTGTTCTGGATCACAGGATTTGTATCCATTATGGTTGCCGTATACACGGCATTCCTCTTCGCCCAGGCAAAAGGAAGGGATTTCTGGCAAAGCCCCGCCCTGGCCGTGCACATGCTTGTACATTCACTTATGGCGGGCTCCGCGACATTCCTCATCCTCGATCTGTTCATGCCCTGGAAGGATACCGGTTTCTTTATGACTGGTCATAGCTTGCTCGTATTCCTCCTGGCCATCACACTGCTCGTAAACCTGTTCACCATGCTGGTGGAACTGACCATGACACACCCGACGAAAGATGCCAAACTGGTTGTCAAAATGATCACAAAGGGACGGTATCGCAATCTGTTCTGGGCAGGTGTGCTGCTTATCGGAAACATCCTCCCCTTTGTCCTGATCCTGCTGAGCGGGAATACCGGGGTTGAAATGCAGAGTGTAGTGTTGTCCATCGCAGCGCTGATGGTACTTGTGGGTATCTATTTTACAGAACGTATCTGGGTGGAAGCGCCACAGCGCATCCCGTTAAGCTAATCCTCAAACTGAAAAAAGTCGAACGAAAATGACAAAGACAAAGCAACATACCCTGATCGAAAGCATCGCGGAAAAACTCAGGCTCATTCCGAACCTGCACAAGGAAAGGGATCCCCTGCTGGACCGGATGACGGTGACAGATCTCGACCAATTCCCGCCCATGGAAAAATGGGACCACTGGGAAGAATACGAAGCCAAGTCCTGGCCAAAAAAGGAGAAAAAGGCATACACCATTGTGCCGACGACCTGCTTCAACTGTGAATCTGCCTGTGGGCTTACTGCCTACATCGACAAGGAAAGCGGCACCGTCCGGAAGTTTGAGGGCAATCCTTACCACCCCGGCAGCCGGGGCAGGAACTGCGCCAAGGGGCCGGCCACGATCAACCAGATCACGGACCCGGACCGCATCCTCTACCCGCTGAAACGCGCCGGTGAAAGGGGTGAAGGAAAATGGGAACGTGTTTCCTGGGACGAAGCGCTTGACACGATTGCGGCACGCATCCGCAAGGCACTGCAGGAGGGCCGGAACAATGAAATCGCATACCACGTGGGCCGTCCGGGTCACGAGGGCTATGCAAACCGCGTACTGCAGTCCTGGGGCATCGACGGGCACAACAGCCACACGAATATCTGCTCGTCCGGCGCCCGCTTCGGATACAACATCTGGTACGGGCATGACCGCCCGTCACCGGACCATGCGAATGCCAAATTCATCCTGCTGATCTCGGCCCACCTGGAAAGCGGGCACTATTTTAACCCGCATGCTCAGCGGATCATCGAAGGAAAGATGAAAGGCGCCAAACTGGCGACCATGGATCCAAGGCTTTCCAATACCGCGAGTATGTCCGACTACTGGATGCCGACCTACCCGGGGACCGAGGCTGCTGTGATGCTGGCCATGGTCCGCATCATCCTCCAGGAAGGATTGTACAACCGGGATTACATGGAAAAATGGGTGAACTGGGATGCTTACCTGAAAAACATGCACCCGAAAGCAGAGGTCAAATTCGAGGTGTTTATCGAAAAACTGATCGAGGAATACGCCCAGTTTACGCCCGAATTCGCTGAAAAAGAAAGCGGTGTCAAGGCTGACATGATCCGCGAAGTGGCCATCAAGATCGGTGAGGCCGGCGAACGTTTTGCCACGCACAACTGGCGGAGCGCAGCCAGCGGCAACCTGGGCGGCTGGGCAGTATCACGCTGCCTGCACTTCCTGAATGTCGTCACGGGCAGCGTCGGCACAAAAGGGGGCACCTCCCCGAATACGTGGAGCAAATTCAAACCCCAGTTTTTTGATGTACCGCCGGCCCAGAAATTCTGGAATGAACTGCACTTCCCGAAAGAATACCCGCTCGCTTTCTTTGAAATGAGCTTCCTGCTCCCGCACATGCTGAAGGAAGGCAGGGGCAAAATGGACGTATACTTCAGCCGGGTATTCAACCCGGTCTGGACATACCCGGACGGATTCACCTGGATGGAAGCGTTCATGGATGAAAATATGTTTGGGCTGCATACGGCACTAACGCCCACCTGGAACGAGACTGCCTTCTTTGCAGATTTCGTGCTGCCGATGGGTCTGGCCTCGGAGCGGCATGACCTGAACAGCTACGCCACGCACTCCGGCAAATGGATTGCCTTCAGACAGCCCGTCTTGCGGGAAGCAGCCAGGAGGGCAGGCAAAAATGTCACATTCACTTACGAGGTGAACCCGGGCGAAGTCTGGGAAGAAGATGAATTCTGGATCGAGCTGAGCTGGCGCATCGACCCGGATGGCAGCCTGGGTGTCCGCGAGCATTTCGAGTCACCATACCGCCCCGGCGAAAAGATCACGATCGATGAATACTACCAGTACATCTTCGAGCGGGTTGAAGGGTTGACAGAAACGGCAGCGAAAGAAGGACTGACCCCGCTGGAGTATATGCGGAGGTATGGCGCCTATGAAGTCGCACCGCATACCTACAAGCGGAATGAAAAAGTGATCCCGGCAGAGAAGCTCGTCGGAGCCTCCTTTGACCCGGTGACAAAGATCTATTCGAAAAACGGCAAGAACATCGCCATAGAGGTAGACGGCAAACCCCGCGAGGGATTCCCGACCCCGTCCATGAAGAATGAATTTTATTCGCAGACCATGGTTGACTGGAAATGGCCCGAGTATGCCATCCCGAAATATATCAAGAGCCACATCCACCTTGAAAAACTGAACAAGGATAAAGGGGAATACGTACTCGTTCCGACCTTCCGGCTGCCTACGCTGATCCACTCCAGGTCCGGAAATGCCAAATGGCTAATGGAGATCAGCAACCGCAACCCGATCTGGATGCACCCTGATGATGCGAAAAAGTGGGGTTTCAAAACGGGGGACCTCGTGAAGATGAATACGGACATCGGGTATTTCGTGGACAAGGTCTGGGTGACCCAGGGCATGAAACCAGGTGTCGTGGCCTGTTCGCACCACCTGGGCAGGTGGCGCAGGAAACAGGACCAGGGAAACCGTTGGGCCACGAATACGGTAAGCATCCGGAATGATGGCAGCGGAGGCTGGAAAATGAACACGGTTTCCGGAATCAAGCCGTTCGACAGTGATGACCAGGACAGCAAACGGATCTTCTGGGTAGATGGCGGTGTCCACCAGAACATCACACATGCAGTCCATCCGGATCCGATCAGCGGCATGCACTGCTGGCACCAGAGAGTGCGCATTGAGCGTCCCGGCCCGGGGGATAAATATGGTGACATCTTTGTCGACACAAAGAAATCAATGGAAAACTACCGTGATTGGCTGAAGATGACGCGCCCCGCACCTGGGCCGGACGGATTGCGGAGGCCACTGTGGTTCAAACGCGCACTCAGGCCGGATGATTCAACCTATTATATCAAAGAAAACGGTCGTACATTAGTGACGGAAAACGCCACTGATGAAGAAAAAGACGAATAATCAGGACGTAAAGACATGCCCGGTTTCAAGGTGGCAAATGCTGAAAGCCACCTTGACCAACCTTTCGCTTGAGGAATTTGTCGAGCGCAGCCTGAATGACCCTGAAGCACAAGTGCTCGATGTGCGGACAAAGAAGGAATTTCTGGATGGCTCCCTGGATGGTGCCATCAATATTGACTACTTGTCTCCTGACCTTGCTGACGAGCTGGAAGCTCTTCCAAGGGACAAGGCATATTATGTCTTTTGCCGGACCAGCAGGCGAAGCATCCGCATTTGCATTATCCTGCAAAACGCCGGATTTGACCGTGTATACAATCTGGACAATGGCCTGCAATCCGATGAATTCATCTGATTGCACAAGAATTTGTGATTTTGGTCACTTTCCAGTCGGACCCATTGGACTATTTTTGCATTGAACATTTTCTACACAATCCTTGCTTATGACGTCTGAAGCAAAAACGGATCAACTGATGCGCATGATCCGAAAGAAGTTTCCGGAAATAAACGATGAAAAGCTGTTAAGGGACCTCGCGGTCTCAACTGTTGAAAGATCTGTAAAAGACGGTGATATCGTCATAGACTATGGAGACGAGATCAAATTCATCCCCATGGTCCTTGAGGGCACAATCAAAGTGAACCGCCAGGCAGGGGAAGACCAGGAGATTTTCCTCTACTATCTGATGAGCGGCGACACATGTGCTTCGTCATTCAGCTGTTGCATGGTCCAGAAAAGGAGCGAGATCATCGCAATCGCTGAAGAGGATACGAAGTTGCTCATGGTGCCCGTCCAGAAAGCGGATCAGTGGATGAGTGAATACCCGGCCTGGCGTAATTTCATTTTCAACATGTACGATATCCGCATGTTCTCGATGATCGATACAATTGACAGGCTTGCATTTTCGAACCTGGACGAACAACTGATCGATTACCTGGAAAAAAAATCTTCAGTGCTCAATACAAAAGTACTCGAGACGACACACCAGGAGATTGCTTTTGACCTGAATGTGACCAGGGAAGCGATCTCCCGATTATTGAAAAAAATGGAAAATGACGGACTGGTCAGGCTGGAGCGGAACAAGATCTTCATGCTGTGACCTTCCGCGATCAATGAATGAAAATGAATCTGAAAAAATATATCCCGATCCTTGAATGGGGCCCGAAGTATTCGGGCAAAGACCTGAAAGGTGATCTCGCCGCCGGGTTGACGGTTGGCGTCATGCTCATCCCGCAGGGGATGGCCTATGCGATGATCGCCGGACTCCCGCCGATCTATGGCCTCTACGCCTCTACACTGCCCCTCATCATTTACGCCATCTTCGGCACATCCAGGCAACTTGCCGTGGGGCCTGTCGCCATGGTCTCCCTGCTGACCGCAACGGGGGTCGGCGCACTTGCCCAGACAGGCACAGAGCAATTTATCGCCCTGGCCATCGTGCTGGCCCTCATGGTGGGACTGATCCAGTTTCTCATGGGAGCATTTAAACTTGGTTTCCTTGTCAATTTTCTTTCACATCCGGTCATATCGGGATTTACTTCAGCAGCAGCCATCATCATCGGACTTTCCCAGTTGAAGCACTTGCTGGGGGTCCAGATCCCACGGAGCCACCATGTGCATGAGATCATCATCAATGCACTAGAAAGGATCGCTGAGGTAAATATCTACACGCTTGTGATCGGCCTTGTCGGGATGGGGATCATTATTGCAGCAAAGAAAATCCACAAGGCAATTCCCGCCCAGCTGGTGGCGGTGGTTTTTGGGATCCTGGTGGCCTGGCTCGGTGGAATGACGGAGTTTGGGGTAAAGATCGTCGGTGACATCCCGGGCGGATTGCCGTCTTTCAAATTCAACGGGTTCTCGATGGAGCAGGCACAAAGCCTCCTGCCGATCGCACTCACCATTGCATTCGTTGGTTTTATGGAGAGTATTGCGGTGGCTAAGGCGATCCAGGCAAAAAGGAAAAATTATAAGGTGGACGCAAACCAGGAGCTTGTTGCACTGGGTTTGTCCAATATCTTCGGCAGCATGTTCCAGTCGTATCCGGTCACGGGTGGTTTCTCAAGGACGGCCGTCAATGACCAGGCAGGAGCCAACACTGGCTTTGCTTCCATTTTCAGTGCTGCACTTGTGATTCTGACCCTGTTGTTTCTGACACCGCTTTTCTACTTTCTGCCCAATGCAATTCTTGCGGCCGTCATCCTTGTCGCAGTTGCCGGACTGGTTGACTACAAAGAAGCGATCAGGCTGTGGAAAGTGGACCGCATGGATTTTGCAGGACTCATCGTGACATTCATTACTACCCTGACCATGGGGATCGAGCTGGGGATCGGAATGGGCGTTGTCCTCTCGCTTATCCTGCTGATCTACCGCACGGCATATCCGCACCACGCAGAGCTGGGACGCGTACCCGGTACAAGTGCGTACAGGAACAAAAGCAGGTTCAAGGATGTGATCGTACGTGATGACCTGCTGATCATGCGTTTTGACGCTCAATTGTATTTCGCCAATATCGACCACTTCCAGAAAGCACTGAATCAGTACCTGGAAGACAAACCCGGCCCGGTCCGGGCGATCATCTTCAATTTTGACAGTGTCAACCAGATCGATTCGTCGGCACTCCATTTCCTTGAAGATGTCTGTACGTCTGCTGAACAAGGGGGCATGGATCTCCTGTTTGCAAGTGTCAAGGGCCCGGTACGGGACAAGATGAAAAAATCCGACCTCCTCGAAAAAATCGGTGATGACCAGTTTTTCCTGACGGTTCAGGATGCGGTCAACCACCTCGACTTCGACCAGGAAAGCCCGTTGAATGAATCCTATGCGAACTATACGATGCAGGCAGGGAGGGGGTGATTAATGATTAATGATTAATGATTAATGATTAATGATTAATGATTAATGATTAATGATGATTAGTGCAAAATTCCTAATTCCTAATTCCTAATTTGAAACTATTCGTAATTCGTAATTCGTAATT
>JARQTN010000183.1 GCA_029976695.1 Lewinellaceae bacterium | reverse complement strand
AGCTGTGATGTCGTTTTTATCTTTTTCAGGCTGAAGGCTTTATGTTTATCTGTCCACCGACAGCTTTTAAAACTTTCATGATCGTCTCAAATTGAGGTTTAGCTCCGTCGGCAAATGCCTTGTAAAGACTCGGTCTACTCATTCCGGTTTTCTCAGCGATTTTTGTCATACCGATAGCTTTCGCAATGTTTCCGATAGCTACTATAAGGTCAGAAGTATCTCCCTCTTCGAGAACGGCATTGAGATACTCTGCGATCATTTCTTCGTTGTCGAGATAGTCTGCAATATCAAATTTTGTTGTTGCCATGTGAATCGTTCTTTAGATTAATCCAGATTTCCTTTGCCTTTTTTATGTCCTTCTGTTGACTTGATTTCTCTCCGCCGATTAAAAGGATGATGATCTTGTTTTCTTTCTCTTTGAAATAGACTCTATAACCCTTAGCATAGTTTATTCGCATTTCGATGATTCCACCGCCCACAGGTTTGCAGTCTCCAAAATGTTCATCAGTCTCTAACTTCTGAATCCGGAAGAGAATTTTGGCTTTGGCTCGAATATCCTTGAGCTTTCTGATCCATTTATCGAATTCAACTGTTTTTTCTATCCTGAACATGAAGCAGTGTATCCGACTGGATACAAATATAGCCTATTCTTGAGAGATTCGAAAGACTTAAAGATCAGGTAAGGGTTATCTTCCAAATGCACTAAAATTCTTGAATATCTACCTGTTTATGAACATGTTACATTCTCCTGTTTACACTGCGTGAAAAAAATTGTGCATAAGTCAGGCAGAATTCCGGATTCAAAGCAGCCCCGCGACCGTCCCGATGCTTTTCAACCCGAGTACGATCGCCACGAGGATGACCAGGAAACCCAGGACATTCTGGACGGCCGTATTCCGTGAATCCCCCAGTAATTCCGCCCGGTTCATCACCCAGACAAGGAAGATCCCGATCACGGGGAGCAGGATGCCGTTAGCCACCTGGGCGAACTGGATGATCGAAATGGGGCTGAACCCAATAGAAGAAAAGACCATCCCGATGATGATCATGGTGACCATCACGCCCCTGAACAACGGGCTTTTTATGTCGCTGCTTTTGCCCAGGATCCCGGCAGTCGCAAAGGCCGCTGCGAGTGGCGCCGTCATGGAAGAGGTGATGCCGGCTGCAAACAGCCCGCCGGCAAGGCAGTACGTGGACCATTTGCCCAACAGGGGCTCAAGCTGGACCGCCAGGTCACTTGCATTGCGGATCTCACGGACATAATCCATCGCCGCCGCCGAAGTAATGATGATGGCCATGGAAATGATCCCGCCGAGGACAATCGCAATGATCAGGTCAAACCGCACTTCGCCGATCGCTTCCTTGTCCTTCCATTTTTTGGCGACCGAGGAGGCATGTAAAAACAGGTTGTAGGGGACCACCGTCGTCCCGATCAGGCCGACGATCGTCAGGATGCTGCCGTCCGGGAAAGAAGGCACAAACGCTCCCCGCAGGATTTCCCCAAAACCAGGCTTGATCAGGACGGCCGTAAAGAGGAAGAGGACACTCATCACAACGACGAGCCCGGCCATGACTTTCTCGATGAACCGGTAATTTCCCGATACCAGCAGGAACATGGCCACCCCGCCTATGACCAGGCTCCAGCCATTCAGGGTAAATGAGCCCACAGGGATCTCAAGGGTCCCCACCATGGTATCCATCCCCATGACAGCACCGCTGATGTTTCCTGCCTCGTAGGCGGTATTGCCGATGAGGATTGCACCCAGGACAAGGATGATGGACAAGATTGAAAGCAATGTTGATCTCACCTGGCTCCGAATGGCTTCGGAAAGACCGCGCTGCGTGACCAGGCCGAGCCGTGCGCTCATTTCCTGCAGCACGAGTGTGGTGATGACCGAAAACACAATGGCCCAGAGCAGCGCATACCCAAACCGGTATCCGGCTATCGAGCAGATCGTCACCGTGCCGGGGCCGATGAAGGCCGCGGTGATCAGCAGCCCGGGGCCGATGTTCCGTAATCTTCTGAGCATGGGCTGAAGATAGTGAAATGCGCAAATCTCCGGCAGACCTTGTTGATCAAACAAGTAAATTCCTTCCCCCGGATTTTCCTTTCCTTCCCGAGTTGTCGTATTTTGGATGGCAAACCGGTTCTCTTTCACTTCCTGCAGAAACGACGTGCCTATGACCAGGTTTACCTTCCTTCTTTCAATCACCCTCTGTCTTGTTTGTTTCCTGCCCGCAAATCTCCCGGGGCAATATTTCCCGCCGCCCGGTGAATGGGAAACCAGGCCACCGGAATCATTCGGGATTGACGGCGCAGCGCTTGATTCAGCCGTGCAGTTTGCCCTGGACAATGAATATACCGGTTCAAGGGACCTGCGGCAAGCCATCCTGAAGGGGTTTGAGCGCGAGCCGTTCCACGAGATCCTGGGGCCGACGAAAAAGAGGGGAGGACCGGCCGGGATGATCCTCAAAAACGGGTACATCATTGCCAGCTGGGGGGACGTTGACAGGGTGGACATGACCTTCAGCGTGACGAAAAGCTATTTGTCCACGGTCGCCGGGCTGGCGTGGGATAACGGGCTGATCCGTTCTTTTGATGATCCGGTATACCGGTATGTCTGGGACGGCACCTTCGATGGTGCGCACAACAGCAAGGTCACATGGGACCACTTGCTCACGCAATCCTCGGACTGGTCGGGTACGCTGTGGGGCGGCAAGGATTGGGCTGACCGGCCGCCAAGAGAAGGCGGGCTGAACGACTGGGAATTTCGCGAGCTCAGGGAGCCGGGTACTGTGTTCGAATACAATGACGTGCGCGTAAACGTGCTGGCCTACAGCCTGCTCCAGGTGTGGCGGAAACCGCTGCCTGCCGTCCTGAAAGAAAGGATCATGGACCCGATCGGCGCCTCGACGACATGGCGGTGGTATGGCTATGACAATTCGTGGACAGTCGTGGACGGCCTGAAACTCCAGTCAGTCAGTGGGGGAGGGCACTCCGGCGGCGGGTTGTTCATCAATACAATGGACCATGCGCGATTTGGGCTGCTGTTCCTCCATGATGGTAAATGGCAAGGCGAGCAATTAATCTCGAAAGATTTTATCGACAAGGCCGTCACTTCATCGAGGGCAAATGAAAGTTATGGATACATGTGGTGGCTCAACCGGGGCAGCCGCAAATGGAAGGATACTGATGATGAATGGATCTTTTATGCTGCAGGGTTCGGGGGTAACTACATCGTAGTCGACAAGGCACACGATCTGGTCGTTGTCACCAGGTGGCTGGAACCATCGAAACTGGGAAAATTCATGTCCCTCCTTTTTGAAAGTTTCGACTAACGGGCATGGTTGCATGATAAAACCTGTATGAACCACAGGTACCGCTGGAATTTATTCCATGAGCCGCATGTTTATTTTTATTGAAACAAAAAACCGTGATCCATTGAAATCGAATTCCATTCTCAAATTTCGTCTGCACCTTTTATTTTTAGTTCTTCTCTCCCTATTCTTCGAACAGCTGTCCGCACAGGGGTTTGTCATCGAGCAGTACGCGGTTGATGTGGCCATATCCCACGAAGG
>JARQTN010000182.1:41481-49082 GCA_029976695.1 Lewinellaceae bacterium | reverse complement strand
ATGGAAAGCCTGGGCAACGCAAGGCGGTTCATGAGTGCAGCCAGGAGTTTCGCACGCAAAAAACCGATCATCCTGATCAAGGCCGGGAAAAGTGCCGAAGGGGCCAAAGCGTCCAGGTCGCACACAGGCGCCATGGCAGGCGATGATGCGGTCTACGGGGCTGCGTTCAAAAGGGCCGGGATCATCCAGGTAGAGACGATCCAGCAATTGTTCGATTGTGCCGAGGCCATCTCGATGCAGAATCTCCCGGAAGGGAACCGGCTGGCGATTGTGACGAATGCCGGTGGCCCGGGAGTGCTCGCGACGGATTACCTGATCACCCGCGGGGGCGAGCTCGCTGTTTTCAGCAAGCAGACCATGAAGGGCCTGGATGCCATCCTCCCGGCCCACTGGAGCAAGGGCAATCCCGTGGATGTGCTCGGTGACACAGGCTCAGATATCTACCTGGAGGCCCTTCAGATCTGTGACCGCGACCCGAATGTGGACGGGATCCTGGCCGTTTTTGCCCCGCAGGCCATCACGGACCCTGATGAGGTGGCAAGAAAGATGGTCGAAAGTGAATTCAAAAAGCCGATCCTCGCTTGCTGGATGGGTGAAGGCGAGATCAATATTGCAAGGGAAACCCTCGAGCAGGGCAGGATCCCGAATTACCGGTACCCGGAAAATGTGGTCGATGTGTTCCTCCAGATGTACAAATACTCCCACAGGCTGAAACTGCTGTACGAGACACCCCCGAATGTGCCCCATGTATTCAGACCGGAAAAGGAAACCGCCCGAACTATCATTGATCATGCGATGAAACAGGGACGCCCGATGCTGAGCGAGCTGGACGGGAAACGTTTGTTGTCGTGTTACGGCATCCCTGTACCGGAGGGAAAGTTTGCGGACAATCTCGAGGACCTGAAAAAAGCGGCAAGGGAGGTTGGCTACCCGGTCGTCATGAAGGTGCAATCAGAGGAGATCGCCCACAAGTCTGATGTGGGTGGGGTCATCTTGAACATAAAAAACTCCAGGCAGCTGGCAAAGGCATACACGGAGATGATGGAAAGTATTGCAGCGAAAATGCCGGGTGTCCAGATCCAGGGCGTCCAGGTCGAGCAGATGGTCAGCAAGCAGACCGAATTGTTTATCGGTGCCCATAAAGATCCCGTCTTTGGCCCGGTGATTGCGTTTGGGAGTGGCGGCGTACTGGTCGAACTCCTCAAAGATGTCCATTTGGGGCTGCCGCCATTGAATATGGCCCTGGCAAAGCACTTGATCCGGGAATCAAGGGTCAGCAAGGTGCTGGAGGGATACCGGGGGTTTGACCTTGTACCCATGGAAGAGATCCAGTTCCTGCTGGTGAAGTTCTCCTACTTGCTCATGGACTTCCCGGAGATCAAAGAAGTCGACATAAACCCTTTTGCCGTGGACGGATCAGGCGGCGTGGCGCTTGACGCGTTTATCCGCCTGGAGAATAAGGTCGATCGCAATCCGAAGGACCGGTACAGCCATATGGTCATTTCGCCCTATCCGACTGAATTAAGGAAAGAGGTTGTGCTGAAAAACGGGCTGCAGGTGAAAATGCGGCCCATCAAACCGGAAGACGAACCACTGGAAGCGGAGCTATTCGGTAACCTTTCCCAGAAAACCATCTACCAGCGATTCTTTGGATACATCAAGGAGGTGGACCACGAATTGCTGATCCAGTTCACCAATATCGATTATGACCGGGAACTGGCGATCCTGGCATTGATCGAAGACGAGGGGAAAAAGAAAATTGCAGGTGTTGTGCGCATCGTATCGGACGTCTGGACGGGCAGTGCCGAGTATGCGATTGTGGTTGCGGACCGTTGGCAGGGTTTGGGGTTAGGGACAGCATTAACAGAATTCATCATCGAGGTTGCCCGTGACAAGGGGGTGAAGAAACTCTCGGCAGAAGTTTTATCTACAAACCAGCCAATGCTTCATTTGCTGGATTCTTTCGGTTTCAAGATCTACAAGCATTCAATGGGTGTGGAATACCTGGAGCTGCCACTCTGATCTCATTCGATCATCACCTCATCCACGAAGACCCAGCAGGGCTGACCTGCTGCAGGATGCCATTCCGGGTTCCACAAATGGGAGAGCACCCGGACCTGCACATACCGTGCTTTGACGGGATCAAAAACCTCACTGAAGTTTCTCATTTCCGGGGGTTCAGGTTTGCCTGTGACACGGTAATTTGCTTTCCGGACCTCTTTGAAAGTTCGACCATCCTCCGACACGGAAATCTCGAGGCCAGCCGGATAAAAGATCCATTGATCGGTGGATTCGAGTGCGCTTACGGTAATCCGTGACACTTCGACTGAACTACCCATGTCGAAATTGGCGGTAAAATGATTCTGCTCATAGCCGAGCCAGTCCCCGTCCCTGAAAATAGTTGTCCCTTTTTTGAAGTCAGTCAGGCTTGACGCGCCGTTGGCCGGATAATTCGGGTGGGGCTCACGGTCGAGCTTAACCGACACCGGGTTGTATTTTGATTTGAGAAAAACACGGCTGGCAATTTCACTTGCCTCCCATCCCGGTTTTTGGGCGTAGACCCTGACTTCTGTTGTTTTGTCAATGAAGAAAGGTGCTCTGTATTTTATGGACAGCGTATCCGGGTCCGAACCGTCAAGGGTGTAATACAGGTTGACACCCGGGAAATTGATTTTGAAAGCAACCTCGAGGGAATCCGTAAAAATATCCCTGTCTGCCGTGATCTCAGGAGCATTCAGGCTGGCGCTTCCAAAGATCGATTTGTCTGCACCGGTATCGATATCCAGCAGCGGCTTTTTCGAAGCAAGCATTTCTGCATCCGGTTGGGTGATGTCGCTTCTCCAGAGGTAGAGCTTGCGCAGTTGCTCCATTTGTTCGAGGTACCGGAGGCCATCCACATCCACCTTCGTCCCGACCAGGTTGAGGGTTTCCAGGTATTCCATGCCTGCCAGGGATTTAAGGCCTTGACCTGTGATCCCGGTTCCTTGCAAGTCGAGTTTTTGGAGGTGGGGGAAATCTGCCAAATAGGACAGCATTTGGTCCGTTGAGTTTGTACCGGATAAATCCAGTGAGATCAATTGGGGAGCAATCTTTTTCAGTTTCCTGATCTTCGAGGCATCCAGTTTTTCATCGACTTTGTACCTGGCTGATAAAAAAGGAACATCCCGGGCAACAGGAAGAATCTCGAATCCCAGGTTTTCCAGTTTTTCAATTGTCCCCATCCTTGCTGGAGGGACGTCGAGAGACAATACATCCTTTTCCGGGATGAGGTATTTTCCAATTAGTTGATCCAGTGCTTCATCCGTCTTGTATTCAGCCAGTTTCGTATCGAATGTTCCTCCCTGGTCAACCCACATGGCGAGCAATGTGATTTCGTTGTCAGTCAATTGCGCTTTCCCTTTCGGGGGCATGTGTTTTTTGTCATCCAAGGGCAAATGGATGCGCTTCAGGAGCAGGCTGGCTTCTGTATCTCCCGGGATGAACAATGGCCCGGACTTTCCGCCCCCGGTGATCCCGGCTGTCGTGGCCAGCAAAAGATCTCCTTTCTTTTTTGACTCGTTATGGCAGCCGTTGCACTTTTCCCTGAAGATCGGTTCGATGAAATATGGGAAAACGACGATCTCATCCCTCGAGACAGCCATGCTGGCTGCTGCCTGGTCTGTATTCCTGAATGGTTCCATGAGGAAATCCCCGCCGTGTGTCAGCGAGCCGCCAAGGTGCCCGGTGACCAACAAAAGGACCAGGAGGGCCGGGGCGCCAATGGTCAGGGCCCTATCCCATCCCTTTCTTGATGCAAAATAAAGGAAAGCGGACAGGAGTGTGGTTGCCACCCCGGCCCAGAGGTGGCTTTGGACAAGCGTTTCTTCATATCCCCCTTCAGTCGAAAGGAGATACCCTGTGATCGCCGAAACCCCTGCCGTCATCATGCCCCAGAACAAGGCCGTCCGGATCAGCGGTGGGGAAAGGTCAGTTACTTTTATCGACCTCCAGATGATCATGCAGGTTGCAAGGACAAGGATGCCGATCGGGAGGTGCAGTACAAGTGGATGTAAACGTCCGAAAAACTGTAGGATTTCCTGCATCATGCCAAGCGTGAATGAAAATTCAATGTACGAAAATCTCGTCCAGGAAAAGCCATGCCGGCTTGCCGGCTCCGTCATGCCATTCCGGGCACGTGCCCTGGTTGGAGATGTGCAGGCGGAGATACCTGACACCGGCATAGGGTATCTCCATCTCAAGTATTTTTGGCCCGTGTGGTTCCTGCATTGCATCAGCGGAAAGGTTGCATGTACCTGCAGGTGAAAACTTCCGGTCCTCGCCCGCCCAGGCTACAGTCACCTGTGTGGGCGGAAAGATCCAGTTGCCGGGCTGATCCAGGTAACGTATGCCCACCTTTCGGATATCCATTGCCTCTTTGAGTTCAATAAGGATCTCGGCATCATTGGATTCATATCCAAGCCATTCCCCTGTTTTCAGCTCATTGTCGCCGTTCGGGCCATTTGCCAGTGTCGCAGCCCCCTTTCCCTGGTACTTTTCCGATGGTGCCTGGATCAGCTGTATATCCTTGATCTTGCTGGCAATGAATACCTTGATGGAATCCAGCTTTCCGATCTGCTCTCCACGGTAGAACATGCCAGCTTTCACCGTTCCATTCCGGATGTAGCTGACCGGGCCCGTATACCGGGAGGAGAGCGGTCCCGGTGCTGAACCATCGGTTGTATAGCGGATGTCAGCCCCTTCGAGGGACGTTGTCATGGAAACCGTGACGGGGCGGCCGATACCTTCGGGACTACTCTGTATTTCAAGCCGGATAAAGGCATCTCCGGTAGCCAATAATTCTCTTGTCAGCCTCCCGGATAATTGCGCATGCTTTTCCCCGTACGCTTTTGCATTTGCCAGGTTGTGCATTTCCCATGGATCATGGTTCAGGTCAAACAACTGTTCGGTGGTTTGCCCGTGCACGAAGTACCGGATCAGCTTCAGCCCGTCCGCGGTTTTTATGGCCCGTATTTGCCGTGCATGGGAGAGGAAGAGCGTATCCCTTGTCCAGGTCCCTTTTCCTTCAAGTTGCGGGAACAGGCTTTGCCCCTGCACGCCTTCCGGATATTCGATACCCAACAGGTCCGTGATCGTCGGGTAAATATCATGGATGCTGCATAATGCGTCTAATTGTACGTTTCCGCTGATCCCGGGAGCAGTGATCACCAAAGGGACCCGGATGCTGTGCTCATAGAGGTTCTGCTTCCCCAGGAGCCCATGCTGGCCCACAGCAAGGCCGTTGTCCCCAGCGAATACGATGATCGTTGAAGAAAGCAAACCCCTGGCTTCCAGGGCATCCAGGATCCTGCCGAGTTGGGCATCCACCTCGCTGATCATGGCATAGTACTCCAGGATTTCCTGCTTGACCATTTCTTTGGTCCTTGGAAAGGGGAGGAGGTTTTCATCCCTTGTCCGCAGGTGGCCGTTGTCAAACGGATGAGCCGGCAGGAAATTTGGAGGCAGGGTGATCTGTGATGTGTCATATAACTGCTTGTATTTTTCCGGTGCCTGCCTGGGGTCGTGCGGGGAGGTGTAGGCAACGTAAAGGCAAAAAGGTGCATCATCCGACCGGTTTTCGAGAAACCGGATCGCAGCATCGGAATACAACTCACTGGAAAATTTGGACATCTGCCTGCGGGCATCTTTCGGGTATCGGGCAGTGGGGTCAAAATCCCAGAGCATGGGCGCCTGGTGGCCGCCATCCGAGGGCCAGTGCATGCCGCCGATAAAGATGTTGTCGCCATCACGGAAGCCCTCAGGTATTTTTGATGTGTGGTTATGCCATTTTCCTGTAAAAAAGGTATTGTACCCCAGTTTTTTCAATTGCTCCGGAAGGATGGTGAAATCGAAATGGTGCTCATGCGACACCCTGCCCTGGTCGATATAGTCGATGGGGATTTGTGGATAGGTTCTTCCGGTCAGTAGCATGGCTCTGCTTGGTGCGCATACGGCCCCGTGATAGGAACCGATCACATGCGCATTGGTAAAACTGACGCCCATCCGGACGAGCCGGTCCATGTTGGGTGTGTGGATCTCATCGTTTCCCAGTGCATGGATGGTGTTCCATCGCTGGTCGTCCGTAAACAGGATCACGACGTTTTTTGCCTTGCTGGATTGTGCTTGTGAAATTCCTGCCATGTGCAGCAAAAAGAAGGCCAGGATGATGCCTGCTTTCCTCATTTAAGCTGGATTTTACCATCCTGCCTGATACTCCAGAGGCCAGTACCATTGCAGGATGGAGCAATGATCTCAAACATGTGGGGAGTTGTGTGGATCTCTGGCTCAAATGAACACTCTCCGGCATTGACTTCCGGAACCGTAAATCCTTCCAGGTCCGGACTGTACCTCCCGTATTTTTCATGGTAGGTCCGCTGCTGGAAATACATTTGCCAGAGTGCCCACTTGATCTGTTCATCGGGGTTTTTGACAAAGGATACACTTCCCTCACCCGGATGGAGATCGGAGAACTGCACATATCCCCACATTTCCGGCATATGCATGTTGATGCGGCCGGTCGGGGACCAGACCCAATTGTTTTCAGGCAAAGGCCTGCCCGATTCCGGGTCCCTGACTTTGCGGTACTTCCCGTTTACAACTTCCATGGTCCAGTCCACCCGGGAGAAATTGATCCGCCACTGGTCACCGTCTTGCGGTGACCTTCCTCCCGGTGCGAGTTCGGCAAGTGCACTCCATGGGATCGCCCACTCAATGCTCCAGGATGCATCTTCATCGGAGGCATGGTTTATGGTCCCATCAACATGCACGGCGGTCCGAATGCCCCTGACGTTCCATTCATCCAGCACTTTTGGTTCATCATCTGCCCTGTAGGGCCTGAGCAGGATCAGGTCCCAAAGCGTATTGTACGCATTTGCCTCGAGCTCGTAATAGCCGTGGCTATCCCCGTCCGGATCGATGAAGACCTCAAAATCGTCATCGTAGAAAATAACGGTGTCCCTTTGCCTGAGTGTTGCCCAGATATGCGGTTCCTCCAGTTGTCCGAAAATGTACAGGTACTGGTCATCCCACAATATTTTCATCCTTGTTTCCAATGGTGGCTCAGGTTTGAGCTGCCCTTCGATATCCATAAATGATTCGGACCACGGTGCAGATTGCCACGCTGCTTCATCGGCTACCCCGTCAATGTTCAGTGGTTCAGCAGCCCTGTAGCAGACATACTGCCTTGGATTAAAAGGGATCGGGTGCTCGTAGTGGATTTTTCCACCATCTGCACCTGGCTCCTGGGCAGCCATCTTTGGGCACAGGAGTCCAGCCAGTATGATGAAAAGGAATATACGGGATTGCATGTGTATGGATCTGTTCAAATCTGTTGACTTTACCTGTGCCTCAAGATAAAAAGGGTTTGGGAATGTTCATTTATCCTGAGTGGATTTTCCCCGTTTTCCTGGTTACCTGCTTTGACCAAATAGATGGCAGGGCCACACTGTGCATTATTCAAAAATGATTTCATCGATGAAGAGCCAGGGGGCGGTACCTTTACCCTGGTGCCAATCCGGGATCTGGTCCATCTGCCGGATGGAAATGAGAAATTGCTGCCCTTTGAA
>JARQTN010000182.1:0-41381 GCA_029976695.1 Lewinellaceae bacterium | reverse complement strand
CGCCCCGGATAAGCCGGGTCCGGATCTGGTTTCAGAGAGATCTGGCGGATTTCAGGGAGTTGGGCAGCCTTGAAATAATGGATGGTCAATGCTTCACTGGGGATATAATCCGGGTGAAATGTTCTGGCCTTCAGCACACAGGTGTTCTCCACAGGAATCGGACCTGTATAGCGCGGTGATTCCGGGGATGGTCTTGTGCCATCAAGGGTATATCTGATTACAGCACCTTCGAGGCCAAACTCAAGCTCCTGGATAGTGTTATCGCCAAAGATTGTGGCCGCATCCTTAGCCCATGGGGTTGCCAACTGGAATTGACTGTGGAGTTCCCCATTGCTGGCATCCTGTGCGGATACCAGGTCAGGTAAAATCATGCCGGCCATGATTCCGATTCCAAATAAGATATTCCTGAATTGCATGGTAAAATCTACGAATAAATTTGCCGGGAAAGAACATTCAGGGCAATTCAACCATTCCGTCACTGGCGAGAAAGGACATGAAGTAAAAAAAGACTGCCAGCCACTAGGCTGTGGCCGGCAGTAAAGGTTGGTTCTTGCAAACCCCGTCAGACGTTGCCTTCAGAGAGCATGGCATCAGCGACCCGTACGAAACCTGCGATATTCGCACCTCTTACATAGTCGACCGAACCGTCCGGCTGAGTCCCGTATTCAACACATTTTTTGTGGATTCCGGCCATGATTTTGCGCAATTCTTCATCGACCCGTTCCCTTGTCCATGCCAGGCGCATGGAATTCTGGGTCATTTCCAGACCGGAAGTAGCAACACCTCCTGCATTGGCTGCTTTACCTGGTGCATAGAGTATTGCATTTTCCTGGAACACCCTGATCGCTTCCGGTGTGCTTGGCATATTCGCACCTTCAGCGACAAGCATGCAACCATTTTTTACAAGGGTAAGCGCATCTTTTTTATCCAGCTCGTTTTCTGTAGCACATGGCAATGCAATGTCACATTTGATGTGCCAGGGCCGCTTGCCTTCAAAGTATTCGCAATCGTATTTCTCAGCATATTCCCTGATCCTGCCTCTTCTCACGTTTTTCAATTCCATGATGAAAGCAAGCTTTTCTTCATCGATGCCATAGGGGTCGTAGATCGAACCATTGGAATCGGATGCAGTGACAACCTTGCCGCCCAGCTGGATCGTTTTTTCAATTGCATATTGGGCAACGTTTCCTGAACCGGAGACCGTGACGATCTTTCCGTTCATACTATCGCCCCTCATCTGCAGCATTTCCGCGGCAAAATAGCATGTACCATAGCCCGTTGCTTCAGGACGGATCAGGCTTCCACCATAGGAAAGTCCCTTTCCGGTTAGGACACCCGTGAATTTGTTGTTCAGCCTTTTGTACTGGCCGAAGAGGAATCCGATTTCACGGCCGCCGACTCCAATGTCACCTGCAGGTACGTCGGTATTCGCTCCAATATGCCTCGAAAGTTCAATCATGAAATTCTGGCAGAATGACATGATCTCGTTATCTGATTTCCCCTTGGGATCGAAATCAGACCCACCTTTACCACCACCCATCGGGAGCATGGTCAGTGAGTTTTTGAACACCTGTTCAAAGGCGAGGAATTTGAGGATGCTTGGGTTAACTGACGGGTGAAATCTCAGTCCGCCCTTGTATGGGCCAATCGCATTGCTCATCTGAACCCGGAATCCCCGGTTCATCTGAAATTCACCCTTGTCGTCTATCCAGGGAACCCGGAAAACGATCATTCTATCCGGTTCCGCCAACCTCTCCAGGATTTTTGCTTTTTTGTATTCCGGGTGGGATTCCATGAATGGAATGACCACTTCCGCAACTTCTTGCACTGCCTGCAGGTATTCTGGTTCATGCGGGTTTTTGGCACGCACCTTTGCCATGAATTCCTCTACGGCGGGGGAGATTGTCGGTACCAGGGCTGTGTTTTGATCCATAGTTACATTTGGCTTTAGTTAGGAATTTAATGTATTCAATGAGAAATACATCAATTATGTTTTGCTCCAAATGTATCTTTTCTGATCAATCGACCGTATGATTAAGGCTATGGCAGGTGATGATAATCGCTACCCGGAAGTATGATCTTTCACATATCCGCCCATGATCCTGATCAACCGAAATCACATGCTGAATCGATAGTTTCGGGCAAACTAATCAATGAACCAATGAACAAAAGGAAAGCACTGATTTTAGGGGCTGCCGGTCGTGATTTTCACAATTTCAACGTCTTTTTCAGGGACCATCCCAACTATGAAATTGTCGCATTCACTGCAGCCCAGATTCCCGACATTGCAGGGCGCAATTATCCTGCATCCCTTGCGGGGGAACAATATCCGAATGGCATCCCGATCCTCCCGGAGGATTCACTCACCACACTGATCAGGCAAAAGAGGATTGAGGAATGTTTTTTCTCCTATTCGGATGTCTCATATGATACAGTGATGCACCTGGCAGCTGTGGTACAGGCTGCGGGTGCGACCTTTACGATGCTGGGCCCCGAGGATACCATGATCAAAAGCAATAAACCGGTGATTGCGGTATGTGCTGTCAGGACCGGGTGTGGCAAGAGCCCAACATCGAGGCACATTTTGAATATTCTCCAGGACAAGGGTATCCGACCTGTTGTGATCAGGCACCCGATGCCTTATGGCAACCTGGAAAACCAGAAAGTGCAGCGCTTTGCATCCATGCAGGATTTTCAGGACCAGGCATGTACCATAGAGGAGATGGAGGAATACGAGCCCTATGTGGCAAACGGACATGTCATCTATGCAGGGGCAGATTATGGTGCGATCCTGGAGGCCGCCGAAAAGGACCCGCTGGGGTGCGACGTGATCCTGTGGGATGGCGGGAACAATGACTGGCCGTTCTACAAGCCTGACTTCCATTTTACCCTCCTTGACCCACACCGCCCGGGGGATGAACTTGCCTACTATCCCGGCGAGGTAAACCTCAGGATGGCTGATGCGGTGATCATCTCGAAAGTCGACAGTGCCACCGAGGAGGGTATTGCTACAGTCCTTAAGAATGCACATCGCTATGCTCCGAATGCACCCGTCATCGAGGCATCCCTTGAAATTGATACTGTCCATCCTGAACTCATTAAGGGCAAACGGGTCCTTGTGGTGGAAGATGGGCCTACGCTCACACATGGCGGCATGAAAATCGGAGCCGGCACGATCGCAGCACAGCGGCACGGTGCAAGTGAGATCATTGATCCGAGGCCCTACCTGAAAGGCAAACTCAAGCGGACCTTCCAGACCTATCCGAATATCGGGAATCTCCTCCCGGCGATGGGCTACGGAAAAGTTCAGCTTCTTGACCTGGAGGAGACGATCCGCCATGCAGATTGTGATGCGGTCGTCATTGGTACGCCGATCAATTTGGCGCGCCTGATCGATATTGGCCATGCTTCCACGCGTGTGCAATATTCCTTCAAGGAAAAGGGGGCAAACAAACTCGATCACCTCCTCGAAACCTTTATCCATAAACATGAAATAAAATCTGAGCAATGGGAAACAAGCAATTAGACCTTGCCGGACCCGGCATTGGAAGTTATGAGGAAGTCGCACAGATCCTTCCGGACAACTATGCAAGCAAACTGACTCCGAAGGAGACCCAGGTGGCAATTAATTATGTAAAGGAGACCATAGAGAAAGGTTTGGCCAGGGAGTTAAACCTCATCCGGGTAACGGTACCCCTGATCGTGGATGAAGAAAGTGGTGTGAATGATATGCTGGACAGGGATGGGAGCAGAACTCCTGTAGAGTTTTACATTTCCAATGACCGTGGATTGAATCCGATCCACGCGCAGGTAGTCCAGGCAGCTACAAAATGGAAGCGAGTGGCTTTAAAACAATTCGGCTTTGAAGTCGGAGAAGGATTGAACACAGACATGCATGCGGTGCGGAAAGACTACTTCCTTGATCATGACCATAGTGCCTATGTGGATCAATGGGACTGGGAACAAAGGATCTCGGAAGAACATCGAAACCTGGATTATCTGAAGAATGTGGTTCGGAAGATCTGGAAAGTCCTAAAGGAAGCCGAGACAGGCGTCCAGGAATTATTCCCGGTTTTGAAAAGACCTGCTTCCGAAAACCTGCCTGAAGAGATCCACTTTATCCATGCCGAAGAGATCCTGGACAAGTTTCCGGATCTTCCACGGAAACAGCGAGAAACGAAAATCCTTGCTGAATATCCTGCTGTCTTCATCATCGGCATCGGATGGGTCCTGGATGACGGATATCCACATGAACTCAGGGCTCCGGACTACGATGACTGGGTCACACCGACCCAGGGCCCGGATGGACGTACATTCCATGGATTGAATGGAGACATCCTTGTCTGGAACCCGGTGACGAAAAGGCGCCACGAGTTGTCCTCGATGGGGATCAGGGTCAACAAGGAAACGCTCCGGCAACAGCTTGAGATTACCGACCAGACAGAAATGCTGGAACTCCCTTACCACCAGGCCATCCTGAATGATGAAGTGCCTTTGAGCATTGGTGGTGGCATCGGACAATCAAGGACCTACATGCACCTGCTCCAGAAGGCGCATATCGGGGAAGTGAGTGTGACCGTATGGCCGGAAAAATTCAAGGAAATATGCCGTGAGAAGAATATTCACGTGCTGGAATGAAACCAATTGATGAAGTTTTTTGGCAGGCATCTCCCGATCCAAAGGTTGATGCCTGTTTTATTTTCAGACCCGCGTAAGCTTGATGGGGTATGTCTTCCCGCTGTTCCATTGCGCGACATAGAGGTTTTCGTCATTGTCAACGCATACATCGTGAGGGTGCCTGAATACGCGGATGACCTGGTACATGTGGTTGAGTTTGCCATCCTGATAAACGGGTCTGCACCCACCCGGTGCGGAGACCAGCTTGTTTGAACGGTCCAGGATCGAAACAAAGCCTGACTCAGCCTCCCCGTCCCCTGACCAGATGGTTGCCAGGTACACATTTTCAGCATGGACAATCGGTCGGCAAATGTAGGCCCCGGGTAAATGGACCACATCCTGGAGTTGTCCGTCCAGTGAAAACTTCTTCAGTTTGTTTTGCTGCCTGGCCGTGATCAGCAGGCAAGGATTTGCAGGATCGCGGTCATCGTAACAGATACCGTGGGCATTGTCAAAATGGGCATCTCCTTCGCCCCGTCCCCCAAACACATTCAGCAAATCCCCATTCGCATTGTAATGGAGGATATATTGCAAACCGTATCCGTCAGCCACATAGATATCTCCGTTTGGTGCAATGGCGGTCTCCGTGGGGATATATGCTTCCGGGGAGGCGTACTTTCCACTTTCCGCAGGGTAGGGGAGCGTCATCACCACTTTTCCGTCAATGGTTGTTTTGATGACCTCGTGCCTCACATTATCTGAAATATACAGGAAATCCTCTCCGCCTTCGACATTCAGTGTGAGTCCGTGCGCCCCGGGAAAATCGGTTCCCCAAACCTCGAGGAGTTTGCCCGAGCGGTCATAGATGATCACATTGTTCTTTGTATGGTTTGTCAGGAGTACGATCCTGCCCATTGAGTCCTGCACCATCTCATGGCAGTCATTGACGGGATAAAACGATGGGTCAAGTGCACCCCAGTCCATATCGATCCGGTATTTGAAATCACCATGCCCAAGTACTACATCCCGGTAAGGGAAAAGGTCTGACTTCCCGGAGCCGGGAACAAAAGGTGCGGCTATGCCAAGAGCCAGCGTTCTGACCATATTTCCCACAAACTTCCTCCTGTTCATGGGGCAATGCATTAAGCCAGCAGATCTCTGACCACTTTTCCATGCACGTCTGTCAGGCGGAACCGCCGCCCCTGGTATTTATAGGTCAGCTGTTCATGATCAATGCCCAGGAGGTGGAGCATCGTGGCCTGGAAGTCATGCACATGGACAGGCTTGCTTACGATATTATACCCGAAATCATCCGTTTCACCATAGACCAGGCCTGGTTTTATCCCGCCGCCGGCCATCCAGATGGTGAAGCACCTGGGGTGGTGGTCCCGTCCGTAATTGGTGTCCGTGAGGATGCCCTGGGAGTAATTGGTCCTTCCGAATTCGCCGCCCCAGATGACCAGCGTGTCGTCCAGCATGCCCCTTTGTTTCAGGTCCATGACAAGGGCTGCGGATGCCTGGTCCACATCGCGGGCCTGGTTTTTTACTGCCGATGGCAGGTTTTCATGGTGGTCCCAGCCCATATGGTAGAGCTGTATGAACCGGACATCCCTTTCCGCCAACCGGCGGGCCAGCAGGCAGTTTGCCGCAAAGCTTCCGGGCTGCATGGCCTCAGGGCCGTACATCTGGTAGATATAATCCGGCTCATCGGAAATATCCATAACCTCGGGTACAGAGGTCTGCATGCGGTAGGCCATCTCGTACTGGGCGATCCTGCTGTTGATTTCCGGGTCCCCGTACTCCCTAAATTGCCTTGCATTCAGGGCAGCCAGCTGGTCGAGCATTTTCCGCCGGCTCACACTGTCGATCCCTTCCGGGTTGTTCAGGTAGAGGACCGGGTCTTTTCCGGACCTGAATTGCACGCCCTGGTGCAGGGAATGCAGGAACCCATTGCCCCAGAGCCTTGAATAAAGCGGCTGGCCAAATTTCCGTCCTGTTCCGCGCGACAAGAGAACCGTAAAAGTCGGCAGGTTTTCATTCATGCTGCCGAGCCCGTAGCTGAGCCAGGATCCCATACAGGGCCTTCCGGGTTGCTGGGAGCCCGTCTGGAAAAAGGTGATGGCCGGGTCGTGGTTGATCGCTTCCGTGTACATGGACCTGACGATGCACAGTTCATCCACGATCTGTGCCGTATATGGCAGGAGTTCGGAAACCCAGGTGCCGTTTTGGCCAAATTGGTCAAAAGTATAAAGCGAGCCTGCCAACGGGAAGGATTCCTGGTTGGAGGTCATGCCCGTCAGCCGCTGGCCGTTGCGGACAGATTCAGGCAACTCCTCGCCATTGAGTTTATTGAGCAGCGGCTTGTAGTCAAGGAGTTCAAGCTGTGATGGCCCCCCGCTCTGGAACAGGTAGATGACGCGTTTTGCTTTTGGTGCAAAGTGCGGTGCATCGAGGATACCGGACAGCATATCTGCCTGGTTTGTGTCTGATATTGGTCCAGTTCGGCGGAATGGGTTGCAACCCAGCAGGCTCGAAAGTGCAGCCACCCCAATCCCCAGGCTCGCCTTCGAAAGGAAGTTACGCCGGTTCATGCCGAGCTGGCTTTGTTCGATTTCGTGTCTGATCGGGTCTGTTTTAGCCACGGCTGATCGTTTCGTCAAGGTTGAATATCGCATTGGCAACTACTGTCAGTGCGGCCACATCCGGCTGGTTTTCTGTGAACAGCTGCGGATACGGACCCGTGGACAGCAGCGCCTCGGCCAGTCCTTCATTTTCCTGGAAGCGCGCTTTTTCCTCTGCATAATAGGCCAATAAGCGGGCAAGTTCATCTTCTGAAGGAGCGCGCGAAGTGGCGGCCTGGAACATCATCCTGATCCTGTCGTTGACCACTTCTTTTTCCTCACATGCACGGGATGCAAGCACCCTGGATGCCTCCACGATCTGCGGATCATTCATCAGGGTAAGTGCCTGGAGGGGGGTGCTTGTCGATTGCCTCCGTACCGTGCACAGGTCCCGCGATGCCGCATCGAATGTCATCATGTTCGGGGGAGGCACGGTCCTTTTCCAGAAAGTGTACAAGCTTCTCCGGTAACGTTTGTTACCTTCATCCTCCACGTATTTCGCGGTACTTCCGCCACCGCCTCCGGTTGTTTCAGCCCATAGTCCAGGAGGCTGGTATGGTTTTACGCTTGGCCCCCCGATCTCGGGGTTCAGGAGTCCGCTGATGGCCAGGGCATGGTCCCGGATCATTTCTGCTTTCAGCCTCAGCCTTGGTGCACGGGCCAGCAACCTGTTTTCCGGATCGCGTTCAAGCAGTTCAGCTGTCACTTTTGTACTTTGCCTGTAGGTGGAAGAAAGGACAATATATTTCAGCATTTTCCGGATATCCCAGTTTTCTTCCATGAGTTTGATCGCCAGCCAGTCCAGCAGTTCCGGATGACTGGGCAAGGCACCCTGGTTGCCAAAGTCTTCGGATGTACTGACAATCCCCTGGCCGAAGCATTGTTGCCAGAGCCGGTTCACCGCGACACGGGCCGTCAGCGGATGCTTCTCATCGAAAAGCCATTTGGCCAGGCCGAGGCGGTTCTTTGGATAGGATTCATCAAAGCCGGGCAATTCTTCAGGTGTATCGGGAGAGACGGGTTCCCCCTGCTTGTCATAGGCCCCCCTTTTCAGGATGTAAGCTTGCCTGGGCGTTTTCATTTCCTCCATCACCATAAGGGGGATCCTGTCCACAGTGTCCAGGTTCCGGATAAAATGGAGCGTCTCCTCGATTTCCTCCCTGGTGAGTTCAATATAGGGTTCGGGGATGGCACCATACGGTTCGATCAGCCCGACCTCAGGCACATTGTTGAAAAATGCATACAGGCTGTAAAAGTCTTTTTGGGTGACCGGGTCATACTTGTGGTCGTGGCATTTGGCACACTCCAGTGTCAATCCCAGGAATGCTGTTCCAAATGTCGTCGTCCTGTCTGAAACATACTCGACGCGGTATTCTTCCGGAATGACGCCGCCTTCCTGTGTGATCTTGTGATTCCTGTTGAAGGCCGTGGCAATGACCTGTTCCCTCGTAGGGTTTGGGAGCAGGTCCCCCGCAAGCTGCCAGACGATGAATGAATCGTAGGGCATGTTCTTCCTGAAAGCGTGGATGACCCAGTCGCGCCATGGCCACATGGTGCGCTCGAGGTCGTCCTGATACCCATGTGTATCTGCATACCGGGCAATATCCATCCAGTGGGAGGCCATCTTCTCTGCATACGCATCAGTCGAAAGCAGGCGGTCGACAATTTTTGCGTACGCTTCCTCGCTGTGGTCGTTCCTGAATGCTTCAATTTCTTCAATCGAAGGTGGAAGCCCGGTCAGGTCAAAGGAGACCCTGCGCAGCAATTTTTCCGCTTCGGCAGCCGGGGCAGGGGAGAGGCCTTCCTGCTCGAGTCTTGCCAGGATAAAATGGTCAATTTCATTGGATGCCCGGTCCTCGTCTTCGATTTCCGGCACTTCCGGTTTTTCCGGCGGGATAAAGGACCAGTGTTCCTTCCATTCTGCGCCCTGCTCGATCCATCTGCGAATGATGGTCTTTTCCCGTTCTGTCAGGGTCAGGTTTGATTCTGGTGGCGGCATGATGTCATCAGGGTCCTGTGTGTAGATCCTGGACAGGATCGTACTGTTGGCCGTATCTTTCGGGATAATGGCATGCCTTTCGCCGGTATCCCCAAGGGCGGCAAAAGCACCTTCCTCGGTATCGAGCCGCAAGCCGGCTTCGCGGGTATTCGGATCCGGTCCGTGGCACTTGAAACACCGGTCGGACAGGATCGGCTTCACATGAAAGTTGAAATCGACAATTTCGGGCAATGCAGGAGTCTGTTCGGCCTGGTTGTGTTCAGTATTTTGAGTACAGGCCGCCAGGAGTAAGATACATCCCGTCAGAAAAAGAAAGACCTCATGTGCAAGATTCCTCATTCGTTTAAGATCGCAAGATTTTTATTTTTTGTCCAGGTATGCGAGGTTTTTTTCCACCAGCGCCCTGCGCTGCTGCACACATGCAAATGTATTCCCCGGGTCATCCGGGGTATTCAGGATATAATCCTTCAGGATGTCTATTGTGGTGGTGACCACATGTACACGCGTGTCCGAGGATCCGTAATAGATCAGGACCTCACCGTTTTGCCGCATGACCCAGCCGTTTGAAAAGACCACGTTTGATACATCACCAACCCTTTCAATCCCGTGCGGTGCCAGAAAGTGCCTGACGGGATTGCGGGTGACGAGCCATGGTTTTTCCAGGTCGCAAAGAAACAGGTAGAGGACATATCGAAGCCCCGCCGCGGTCCGTCTGACACCATGCGCGAGGTGGAGCCAGCCGATATCTGTTTTGAGGGGCGCAGGCCCGAGTCCGTTCTTTACTTCCTTGACCGTATGGTATTTCTTTGAATCGATGATGATCTCCTTTTCGATCACGGCATTCGTGATGTCCGGGCACGTGCCCCAACCGATGCCCCCGCCCCCCCCAGTTTCGATAAATCCGTCCATCGGCCTTGTATAAAATGCATACTGGCCGTTGACAAACTCGGGGTGGAGTACTGCATTTCGTTGTTGTGGCGATGGTGATTTCAGGTCGGGCAGCCTTTCCCAGTGTTCCAGGTCTTTCGTCCGGGCGATCCCGCATTGGGCAATGGCGGCAGAAGTGTCTTCCGGCCTGGATTTGTCTTTCCTTTCACTGCAGAATGTCCCGTAGATCCAGCCGTCCTCGTGCGCGATCAGGCGCATGTCATACACGTTCATGTCCGGGTCATCCGTCTGGGGCATGATGATCGGATAATCGCGAAACCCGAAATTATCGATTCCGTTTTCACTTTCTGCAATACCGAAGAAGGATTTCACATCATTGCTCTCGATCCGCGGGATCAGGATAACCTTGCCCTGCCACTCAATCGCCCCCGTATTGAATACGGAATTGATCCCAAGCCTCTCGAGGCAGTATGGATTTGTTTCCGGGTTCAGGTCATACCTCCAGTGCAAAGGTGTGTGCCCGGCAGTGAGTACAGGGTTTTGGTATCGCTGGAAGATCCCGTTATCATAGGTATCCAGGGGCTCATTTGGCTGCCCGATCAATTGATCATGCCTTTGCTGAAGCATTTCCAGTTTTTTGGCAAATGGCAATACGATATGGTTCATTGCTACCACGTTTTTTGGAAAGGATGTGCTTCGGTGTTGAAAATGGTATTCGTGAATCCTTTCGGAGTTGTGTCGTTGCCTAAGAGATAAGCATACTTCAGGGTCTCGGCGAAGAAGAAACTTTCAAGGCCATCCGTTTTGGTCATTGTGGATACGTCTGAAAGCTCAGCATATGCTTCCTCAGTCCTGCAGTATTTCACAATGCTTTCGAACATCGTTTTTCCCATTTCAAAATACTTCCTGTCACCCGTATGGTGGTACAGGTAGGTCGCCGATTCGATATTCTCCGGCCGTAACACATAATAACCGGAAAGGATTTCCATTTTGGTATAATCGATTTGTTCGGGTTCAATGCGGAAAGTCGTCCACATTTTGTAGCAGGACTCCTGGACGGCCTTTGCTGTTTCGATGTCCCCGCCAAGTGCGAGCAAGGCTGGCATGAAGGCGTCGAGTGCACCAAACTGTGTTTTCAGCCGCTTGCCGGTATGCATGTCCACATGACTGTACCAGAGGCCTGTCTCAGCTGTATCCAGCAGGTACTGGTTGACCGGACCGATGCTGGCATTCCACATGGCCAGGTAATCAGCATCATCAAAGAAGAGCCCGCATTTGAGGAGGTATTCATAATAGGAATCGATCATGCCGCTGATATGGCTGCCTGTCTCGACCCACTCCCCGGTATTGACATTAATTACGGTACCTACGAGACCGATATCGGACCTGTGCTCAAAAAGTGCGGTGCAGGCTTTTTTTGCCTTGTCGTAGTAAACCGGATTGCCGGTGAGCTTGCTGAGCAGGCCGAACTCAAGCTGCAGCGTGCCGATCTCCGCCGGGTTGTTCAGGTGATCATCCGTTTCGCCGGTTTTCAGGTTGACCATGCGGTAAGGCATCCCGGTCGGTGAGTTGAATGCGGGCAGCATGCGCTGGCCCAGGTCTTCGGCAAGCTGGAGGAATTTCGGGTCCCCGTCCAGCTGATATGCGGAAAGGAGGCCACCAAGGACCCGGATCGTGACCTCGAATACCTGGACAGGCATATCATGGTCAAACCTCAGTTCGGAAAGGATCAGTTTTTTTGCTTCCTCCTTTTCTTTTTCCAGCCCCATCAGGATCATGGTGTCAAAACCGTCAAGGGGTGTCATGTACAGTGAATGGGCATACCAGTCCCTGTAGGATTTGCTCAGGGGCTTCAGTGCATCATGGCCCCAGGCGTATTTCTTGTACCCGTTCCATGCATGGACGAATTCAGCTTTTACCAGTTTTGCGAAGGCCTCCCTTTCGGTTTCGGAAACAAGGCTCCGGCCAGTAGCCGTTTGCATTTGATGTGCTGGTGGTCGCTGCTGGGCTTTTACAGGAATCAAAAACAAAAAGAAAATTGAAGTCAGGTATGTGAGCTGTCGTGCATTCATGTGCTTACATTGTATTCGATGGCGGGAATGCCTCTTTAGAAGTACCCCAGGTGTTGTTTGGGGTCTTTCCCATTTCAAATTCAAGGGTTCCGCCTGTGGTGATCATGTCATGGGTTATGTACGTTTTAGAATAGGGTGCTCCATTCCAGGAAGCCGACTGGATGAACCTGTTTTCGGATGAGGTCCCTTCTGCAATGACGATGAAGTCTTTCCCGGTTTTATTTTCGATTTCCACCCGGTTAAAGACGGGTGTCCCGATGACATAAACACCCTGGGCGGGATTTACCGGATAAAATCCCATCGCAGAAAAAACGTACCATGCGGACATTTGCCCGCAATCTTCGTTCCCGCAGAGCCCGGATGGTGTGTCATTGTACTGGGTATCAATGATTTTCCGGACGATATCTTGTGTTTTGGATGGTACGCCGGCATAATTGTACAGGTAAGCGATATGGTGGCTCGGCTCATTGCCATGTGCATACTGGCCGATCAACCCGGAAATATCTGCAGAAGCGAAATCCCCCCGGATCTCGGAGTCTATCGTAAACAGGGAATCGAGTTTTGTGACAAACGGTTCATCACCGCCATGGAGCGCGATCAGGCTTGCCGGATCCTGGGGGACAAACCAGGAATGTTGCCAGGCGTTCCCCTCCGTGTATTCAGCCACGCTGAAGTCATGACTCGAGTATTGCGGGTCGAACGGGGTTTTCCACTTGCCATTGGAATATTTCGCGCGCATAAATCCGGTCTTGGGATCAAACAGGGGGCGATAACTTTCTGACCGCTCCATAAATTTCCGGTAGTCTTCCTCCTTTCCAAGTGCTTTGGCAAATTGTGCAATGCACCAGTCGTCATAGGCATATTCGAGCGTCCGGGTTACTGATTCGCCTTCCTTGTCAAAGGGGATGTACCCGTATTCCCGGTAATCATCCGTTCCCCGGATATCCTGCATGGCACTTGCAATCACAGCCTGATAGGCCTTTTCGACATCGTAATCCCGGAAGCCTTTCATGTAGGCATCGACAAGGACCGGGATGGCATGGTATCCGGTCATTGTATTCGTTTCATTCCCCAACAACGACCAGACCGGGAGGAGGCCGTATTCATCGTAATGGGCGAGCATCGATTGGATAAAATCATTGATCCGGTCCTCCTGGATGATCGTGTACAATGGGTTTGCAGCACGGAATGTATCCCAGAGGGAAAAGATGTCATAACGGGTCCATCCCTCAGAAGTGTGCACTTTCCCATCGGCGCCCTTGTATTTTCCGTTTGCATCTGACATCACGACTGGAGCGAGGCAAGTCCGGTAGAGGGAGGTATAGAATACTTTCCTGAGGTTTTCGTCCGTTGTGGAGATCCTGATCTTTGAGAGCTCCTCTTCCCAAAGCATCCTTGCATTTTCTTTTTGGGCATCGAAATCCCAGTCCGGTATTTCGTCCAATGCGGCAATCGCGCCGGCATCATCCGCTGTCGAAAGGCCCACTTTAACCAGGACGGTTCGGGTTGCATTCCCGAATTGCAGTTGGAACCGGAGTTTTTCGCCTTCAGCCCGTGTCTCTTCGATGATTTCGGTACTGTCTGCAAGGGTGAAACCAGAGATTGGCTCAGAGAATTTTGCAGCAAAATAGACACGCTGGTCTTTTGCCCATCCGGTGGAGTAGCGGTACCCTGTGACCATCCTGTTTTCCCCGTCCACTGTCATTGATGTCCGGGTGGGTTTGTCCCAGTTTATGGCAAAGCCCAGGTCAAGCAGGAGATGCTTTTGGGCTGCATCCGGAAATGTGTAGCGGTGCATGCCAACGCGGGTTGAAGCGGTCAGTTCGGCCCTGATCCCGTTATCCAGCAAGACACTGTAGTATCCCGGCTGGGCGGATTCATTGGTGTGGGAGAAAGTCGTTGTATACTCAGAATTCTTTGGCGGATCCTGTTTGCTGAAATCCAGGCGGGCATTGGCCGGCATCATCGAAATATCCAGCAGGTCCCCGATCCCGGTGCCGCTCAGGTGGGTATGGCTGAAGCCCACGATCGTGCTGTCGATCCAGTTATAGCCGCTGCACCAGTCCCAGCCCTGCGTGCCGTTGTCCGGACTGAGCTGGACCATGCCAAAGGGCACAGTAGCCCCCGGATACACGTGACCATGCTCTGCTGTCCCGATAAAGGGATCTACATACCGAGTCAGGGAATCATTCGAGGCACTGACCGGCTCGCTCTGCTGGACAGGATCGCAGGCGGTGAACAGGAAGGGGATAAGCACAATGGAAAAAAACGAAAAAAGGGACTTTCCTGCAGCCATTCAGGGTATGTGTTAAAAAGGCACAGATGAGTTTTTAGGCTCATCTGTGCAAATATCGATTATAAAATGAATACAGTTTCTCTTAATGAGATCAGTTGACATCCCACCAGACTGGTACTGTCATGATACTGGCAAAGTCATCTGGCAAGTTTTGCCTTGCTTTAGCTTCCTGAAACTTCTCGCTGTTCAGGATGCCCTGGGGATAAACAAGCCTTTTTGGTATCGTGCCACCGGTCACGTTGGTTGGATGGTTAGTTGGCACAAGTTCCGGGTATCCCGTTCTCCTGTAATTTGAATACGCTTCATACTCATTCAGGAATGTGGCTGCCCAATACTGTTCCCCAAGCATTTTCATGCTGCCGTCGAACGGGTTTGCAGCCAGGTAAGCATCTATTGCTGCATCATCGATGGCGAGGGATGCATCATACTTCTCATAAATGCGCATGGCGTTGCGCACACCCTGTGCATACAGGTCGTTTGCATTACCTGATCCCCATCCCCTGAGGGCAGCCTCCGCTTCCAGGAATCTTGATTCTGCAACTGTCATGAATGCCATCGGTGAGCTCACCCTTACAATCAGTGGATTGACACGATCGAAATCATCAAGTTCTGTGCCCGTCGGGTTGTCCTGGATGAGCATTTCATCCAAACCGTTGGGCAGGCCATTGTGGCCTCCGCCATTGGCAGGAAGTTCACCAATGACATCCAGTCTTGGATCACCGGTTGCCAGCATCCAGTCCACCAGTGTCTGGCTCAGCCTGGGGCAGTCATCACCAAATCCGTTTGATTTGTCAAGGACCTCTCCGATGCCGTTCATATTCACACCTTCCGGGCCATTTGTATGGGGCAGGAAGACGTCGTCTCCATCAAGCAGCGTGCCGCCCGAAATCGCTTTTCCAGCGTACTCTGAAGCAATGGAAGGCTCCCTTTCGGAAAGCCGCATCGCCAGGCGAAGCATCAGTGAATTACCAAAACGCCTCCATTTCTCTACGTCACCGCCAAAGATGAAGTCTGCTGATCCAAAGCCCGTACCACTGCCCAGGAGTCCTACTGCTTCTTCAAGTTCGAACAGCATGTCTTTGTAGATATCTTCCTGGGAGTCCCATGTCGGGTCGAAGTTTTGCTCGATAAAGCCCAAACCTGCCTCGAAATATGGGATATCTCCATACATATCCGTCATCCTGTGGAAAATGACCGCGCGCCAGATCTTGGCCATACCAAGCATGGCAAAATCAGCGTCCTCGGTTGTTTCGAGGTTATACACCAGGTCCTGGATTTCCTTTACCTGCTGTGGATAACCACGGTCAAAAAGCGAGGATGCATATCCCGCATTGTATGTGTACTTGTCGCCGGACCAGTAGCCGCAAAGTGCAGCCATATGCTGGACCATCATGGAGGAATAGATCAACGCCGCCCTCCAGTTTTCATATCTTTCACCGGATGTCCTTAGCTGGATCCATGAGAACTGAAAGCCGGGATCTATAGAATTTGCAGCACCCGGGTTTACGTTCAACTCTGCGAAACCGTCATCACATGACGGGGTCAGCACAATTGAGAATGCTGCGATCAGGAGAATATATTTTCCAAATGATTTCATCATTGATAAGTTTAATCGTGATTGAATTAGAACTTGATGCCAAGGTTAAACTGGAATGACCTTGTTTGCGGTACCCCGAACATCTCGAGTCCCTGGCCGTTGCCAGTCGTGTACGTAGATTCCGGATCGATATTCTCCACGCTGCTTGCCAGCAGAGCGAGATTCCTTCCTGCGAGACCGATGGTAATCCCCTCGATCGGCACATTTCCGAAAAGTGATTTTGGCAGGTTGTAGGATAAGACCACCTGACGCAGTTTAATGAAATCTGCTTTTTCGATGAACTCACCCGAAATGTTGTAAATACGGCTGTAGTAGTTCTCAAGATCGGCAGGAGCTACATTACCAATCCCGCTTTCACGGCCTTCCAGCGTTGCCTTGTGGAGACCCCTTGAATAGGCATATGCATTGGTCGCTGCGTAGATGTAACCGCCAAATTTTCCTTCAACCAGGAAGTTTACGTTGAAATTCCCAATGGTGAAGCTGTTATTCAATCCCACTGCCGTTGGATGGACACCTGTCCCGAAGGCCATGAGTTCCCCCTGCAATGGGATCCCTTCGTCATCCAGCAGGATATTCCCGGCATCATCCCGGGCATAGTCAAAGCCCATGACCTGGCTGTATGGAAGTCCCTCTATGTGGTTGATATACGCATTTCTCGTTCTGGCTTCCTCCACGCGAATGCTTTCTTGGTCTTCCTGCGTTTCTGTAAGCAGGCTGACTACTTCATTCTGGTTGTTCGAGAAATTCAGGGAAACATCCCACCTGAAGTTATTCTTGCGCACCGGGTTTGCACTCAGCAGGAATTCGATACCTGTATTGTCCATTTTCCCGATGTTCACGATCCTTGAATCATACCCTGTGGTGGGTGGAACTGCGCCGCCAAGGATATCGTTCAGGGTATTCCTGTTGTACCAGGCAATGTCAAGGCCCAGTCGACCATCCAGGAACCTCAGGTCAAGGCCGATTTCAAATTCTTTTGAAGTCAAAGGCTCCAGGTTTGAATTCGGGATGGAATTATTGATGATCCCGCCCAGCGGCTGGCCGAGGTGGCCCTGTGCAAATACGCCATATGCCAGTGAGAGCTGGTAGGGCTGTTCTGCAGCACCGACACCACCTACCTCGGCATATGTTGCCCTGAATTTCGCGAATTCAATCGCGCTTGGAAGATCAAACAGATCTGTCAGCACAACGCTCACGCCCCCGGAGTAATATGTCTTGTCGTTATCGGTGATACCATCGATGTCAGTCAGCGTCGAGAACCAGTCGTTGCGCACCGTCCCGGTCAGGTAGATCGAGCGTAAAAGTCCGATCTCGGCAGAGGCAAAAAGTGAGTTTACCTTGAATTCGCTTAAGTCATAAATGACACTGCGGTTTGAGGTGTTGCGGATATCGTGCAGGAAGGGGACAGCAAAATTGTTCCCGCTTGCACCGATGTTTTCCCTCCTGTTGCTCAGCTGGTTTCCTCCGACAAAAAGGTTCAGCGAGACATTTTCTGTGATTTGCTTGTCATAGCCAAGGATCAATTCCTTGTTCAGTTCCTGGAAGTTCGTAGACTGTTCATCAATTTGTCCAAGGGTGCTGTACGCCGTACCATAAGGTGTCAGGTTGCGCCTTTGGCGATCATACCTGTCGAGACCAAGGCGCCCACGGATGTACAATCCGTCAAACAATTCGTAGCGTAAACGGACGTTTCCGATCAGCCTGTTTTTCGTGGAGTTTGCCTCAAACTGGTGCGCGGCCCACCATGGATTGGTGACGAACACGTTATCGTTAAATTGAAGTTCAGTGCCATCTTCGATTGCCCCCAGCTTGTTTTCATCACCCCTCAGGTCATTGACATCGATCGAGGGAGGCAGTAAGCCTACTGTGAAGTTGGCATTTCCCGGCGAATCCGAGAGGCGCGGCCTGTTTTGAGCGTTTTCATTTACATAGGTCGCACTCACATTTGCTGTAAAACGCTCGCCAAGCTGTGCATTGGTATTCAATGTAAACGTGTTCCGGTCAAGTCCTGAGTTCGGAACAATATCCTCATTTGACAGGTTAGCTGCTGAAAACCTGTAATTGACCCTTTCTGATCCGCCGGTCAGTGAAAGCGTATTTGCAAACGTAAGCCCCGTCCGGTAAAATTCACTCTGTGGATCTCCGGCGTAGGAATAGGGCCTCTCCACACCGTCAAACTGGATGACATTAGATCCGTCGAGCCTTGCCCCCCATGAATACAGACCATTTGCCATAGCTTCTGCCATTGTAGTGGGTTTCATGCCCATCCGGCCATGGCCGTATTCGGTCTGCCAGTCATTCAGGTTGAACAGGCTTTCTCCCCTGACCTGGGAGTTGATCTCGACACCGATGCCTTTCCTTGCTTTCCCGGTTTTTGTCGTGATCAGGATCACACCATTCGAAGCACGGAATCCGTACAAGGCTGCAGCGGAGTTACCTTTCAGGACGGTTACAGAGGCAATGTCGTCCGGGTTGAGGGAGGAAATCCCGTCACCCCAGTCCTGTCCGCCCCACATCCCGGCGGAACCGAGGTTTGTGTTGTCGATCGGAACGCCATCCACCACATAAAGCGGCTGGTTGTTCCCCGAGATCGAACTGTTCCCCCGGATCACAACACGCGTTGAACCGGCTGCTCCGGTCGCGGACTGGGCGACATTCACACCGGCTACCTGCCCTGCAAGAGAGTTGATGACATTCATTTCGCGTGCTGCAGAGAAAGTTTCAGCATCCACTTCCGTGACGGAATATGCGATGGCTTTTTTCTCCCGTTCGATGCCAAGAGCGGTGACGACCACCTCATCGAGTGCAACACCCTGGCTGAGCACAATGTCGATCACGGATTGGTCCCCAATCTCGATGCGTTGTGTTTCATACCCGGTGTAGGAGAAAATCAATACGGAGCCTGACGGAACCTCAATCGTGTAGTTCCCGTCAATGTCTGTAACCGTACCATTTCCGGGGTCCCCTTCCTGGTACACGGATACCCCGATGAGGGCTACCCCGTCTGAACCGGTGACATTACCGGTGATCACATTCTGGGCCAACACGGATGCCGATCCCAAAATGAAAAAAAGGAATACAAGTAAGTGATTTTTCATAATCGGAAAATTTGTAGATACATGTGAGTTAAATGTGCCTAATTGATTGATTATAAATTGATTTGTTCAGGAATTTGCCTTGATGCCACCTTGAAATATGAGTGTTATTCCTTAAGCGACGCGATAAATGTAAAAAATATCTTTACTCTGTGTACGGGCACAGACCAAATTTTTTTATTTATTTTGATTTATTAAAGAACAAATTACGGTTTGCGGTAAATGATTTTCAGATGCCATTGATTTTATGCATTTGGGCTGCAGGAACGCATACCGGAACACGGACCAGATTGAATCCCTTTCATGAATAAGCGCATCAGAATAAAGGACATCGCAAAGGTGGCTGGTGTCTCAAAAGGCACAGTGGACAGGGTGCTCCACAACCGCGGGAATGTTTCGACAAAGGCACGGGACAAAGTGATCGCAGCCATGGAAAAGCTTGAGTATGAACCGAATGTCATCGCCAGTGCACTCGCTTCAAAGAAGAGCTGGCAAATTGCCGTCCTGATCCCTGGCCATGAAGGCGATCCATTCTGGGAACAGCCGCTGGAAGGGATCCACAGGGCCGTAAAGACATTGCGGGACTACGGCGTACAGATCGATTACTATCCTTTTCGGGATGCAGACCCAGAGCATTTCAGATCTTTGGGGCAACGTATCCTCCGAACACCATATGATGCCCTGCTTGTGGCACCCAGCTTTGCACGTGAAAGCCATGAACTCCTTGATCATTGTGATGCCAAAGGACTGAAATATGTGGAGATCAATACTTTGCTTGAGCGGGAAACCTCCTGTTTCCTGGCTTATATCGGCCAGGATTCATACGCTTCCGGCGTATTGGCTGCGAAATTGCTGAATTTCGAAATGAGCCCCGGCGCAACGGCGATCATCCTCCATCTTGAAAAGGAAGTGTATAATGCCCGGCACCTGCTGGACAAACAGGCAGGGTTCGAGGATTTTTTCAACAAGCAGGCGGAGAAACACATCCACGTTGTCCAGGAAAGCTACGGGGATATCCAGGATCTCACAGGAACCGAATGCTTTATCCGGGAAATGCTGGCGAAGTATCCGGCGACGCAGGGCATTTTCGTTTCCACGTCAAAATTGTTTCGTGTGGTTCCGGCTATAAAGAAATATCAGCAAAAACCGGTTTCACTGATCGGGTTTGACCTGATTGAACAAAACCTGGCGTATCTGGCATCCGGGGATATTTCGTTTCTCATCAACCAGAATCCATATAAACAGGGATTCCTGGGCATGATGAACCTGTTTAATCACCTGGTGCTGAAAAGGGACATCCAGCGGCTCCAATTCCTGCCGCTAGATGTTGTGATGCGCGAGAATGTCAGGTACTATGTCGAAGAAGAGTATGAGAAAATGCACATTGTCATTTAGCTCCGTCCTGGTATTCGCTTTTGTTTTCCTTGCTTTTTCGGGTTGTAAGGGTGTGCGCCCGGATGTCCGGAAGGCAGATGTCCTCGTGATCGGAGGGGGGACAGGCGCGATATCGGCAGCGATCCAGTCTGCACGCAGCGGGGCCGAAACCATCCTGGTGCATCCTTATCCATGGCTCGGTGGCATGCTTACCGCAGCTGGCGTGAGTGCCACCGATGGGAACCATCATCTTCCGGCTGGCCTCTGGGGGGAATTCAGGTCGATGCTGCGCGCACATTATGGTGGCGCGGATTCCCTTTTTACCGGGTGGGTGAGCAATACAATGTTTGAACCCCGTGTCGGGGCAGAAGTTTGGTCTGCACTCGCCAGGCGGGAAGAAATGTTGACGATATACCTGGAGGCGGAATGGAAACTCCTCGAAAAGCAAATGCCATGGAAGGTAGAAGTGACAAACACAAACGGCGAGAAAAAGGTGATCACTCCGAAAATCCTGGTGGATGGCACCGACCTGGGAGATGTGGCGGCGGAAGCTGGCGCCCGTTTTGATCTGGGCATGGATGCCAGGGCTGTATCCGGGGAATCCATTGCGCCAGAACAAAGCAATGATATTGTCCAGGACCTTACCTATGTTGCGATCCTCAAGGATTATGGAGAGGGGCGGGATATGACAATCACCAAACCATCAGGGTACGATCCCGGAGAATTCACCTGCACCTGCAAGCATGCCGGCTGCATGCTTGAAGATGCATTGGATTGTGAGCAGATGATGACATATGGTAAATTGCCCGGAAGCAAGTACATGATCAACTGGCCCCGCCACGGGAACGATTTCGGCGTGAACATGGTGGAAATGAATCAGGCGAAGCGGGACTCCGTGATTGCCATGGCAAAAGCAAAAACCTTGCGCTATATCTATTTCCTGCAGCATGAACTTGGCTTTTCCCATTTGGGGCTGGCTGATGATGAATTTCCGACAGATGACTTACTCCCATTTTATCCCTATCACAGGGAAGGGAGACGGATCGAGGGAATTGTAAGGATGAACCTTGCACATATCACGGAGCCATACGATGACGGGCTGTACCGGACCGGGATTGCTGTTGGCGATTATCCGATAGACCACCATCACGATGAGGTGCCGGAGGCCCCTGAACTGGATTTTCCCCCTGTGCCTTCCTATTCAGTACCTATGGGTTGCCTGATCCCGGCCGGGGTGGATGGCCTCGTCATTGCCGATAAAGCGATCTCGGTGACCAATATTGTAAACGGGACGACCCGCCTGCAGCCAGTCGTGATCCAGACGGGACAGGCAGCCGGCCTGATGGCGGCAATGGCATCGCTTGGAGATGTTCCGCTATACCAACTCGATCCCAGGACGGTCCAGCAACGGGCCCTTGAGTACGGCGGATACCTGCTCCCTTACGTTGATGTATCCCCTGAAGATCCACATTTTACTGCGATACAGAAGATCGGTGCGACCGGCATCCTGCGAGGCGAGGGTGTGCCGTACAAATGGGCGAACAGGACGTATTTTTATCCGGATTCCATCGTAAACGCACATGACCTGGCCAGGGATCTGGACGATTTTCGGGAAGATATTGGATTTGAAGTGGAAAATATGTTCCTTTCTGTTGCACAGGCGATAGACCTGGTCTATACCATCGCTTCAAAACAGGCATTGGAAATGGATGTTGGTAATGCACAGGAATTTGTGAAAATGATCCAGGAGAATTGGACAAATGTCTATCAATTACCGAAGTATGAGCCCGACCGCTATGCCACCAAAAGGGAATTGGCTGTACTTTTGGATCAGGTATGTGATTTGTTTCAACATAAAAAAGTTGATTTGCATGGGAACTGGAAATAATTACCTGTACCTGCTTCTTTCTTCTTTTTGCGCTGTCTGGATTGGATTGCCGGAAATGAATGCGCAGCTGAAGCGGTTTTCTCCGCTATCCACTGATGAAACCGGGATTACTTTTGAAAACACATTAACGGATGAGAAAACACATAATATCCTGCTGTACAGTAACTACTACGGCGGGGCAGGTGTGGGCGTCGGGGATTTCAACAAGGATGGCTTGCCGGACCTTTTTTTCGCAGGCAATCTCGTCCATGATGCACTCTACTACAACAAAGGCGGGATGCAGTTTGAGGATGGAACCGGGCCTTCTGGCATTTTGAAGGATGATGGTTGGAGTTCGGGAGTGGTCGTCGGGGACGTCAACAATGACGGCTGGCTCGATATCTATGTCACCCGCGAACTGTATGATGAATCCCCTGCCAGGAGAAAAAACAAGTTATACATCAATACCGGGGAGAAGGTTGATCTTGGTGGTGGGCTGTTTGGTGTCCGTTTTGAAGAGAAAAGTTTTGTTTCCGGTTTGGACAGCCCCGAGCGGACACGTCATGCGGCATTCATCGATTATGACCGGGATGGATGGCTGGATGTATTCCTGCTGAACCAGCCGCCAAACCCGGGTAACTACTCCGCGTACATGGGCCAGGACCTGATGCAGGAACGCTGGGCCCCAAGGCTGATGCGCAACAGGGGGGATGGCACCTTCCTTGATGTGTCAAGGGATGCAGGTGTGTTGAAGCCCGGTTATCCGAATAGTGTCTCGATCGGTGATTTTGACCAGGACGGTTGGCCGGACATATATGTCAGCAATGATTACGATGCCCCGGATTTTCTGTACCGCAACAACGGCGACGGGACCTTCACTGATGTCATGAAAGAGGAAATGAATCATATTTCCTTTTATACGATGGGCGTCGATGCCGGGGATATCAATAATGATGGCTGGCTGGATGTGATGACCCTTGATATGGTCGCGGAGGATAATTTCAGGCTGAAGGCTAACATGAGCGGGATGAATCCGGATGCATTCTGGAAAGTCGTGGATCAGGGCGGGCATTACCAGTATATGTATAATGCCCTGCACCTGAACCAGGGTGGTGTCCGATGGAGCGACATCGCGCAGCTCAGCAGGATGCCAAGCACGGACTGGAGCTGGTCCAACCTGATCGCCGATTTTGACCAGGATGGATGGCAGGATGTGCATATCACAAATGGGTTGCTCAGGGATATCCGCAATACAGATGCCTCCAAGACATTCCCGAAATACGTGCGCAAATCCATAGATGATTTTATCAGGGCAAACCCGAATGCAGGTGACGTATCGGTTTTCGATATCCTGGACCTGGAAAAAGCCCTTAACCTCCTGCCCAGTGTGCCACTCCAGAATTATATGTTCAGAAACCAGGGTGACCTAACGTTTGAGAAAGTGATGGATGAATGGGGCCTGTCGGGAGAAACATTCTCAAATGGATCTGCCTACAGTGACCTGGACGGTGACGGCGACCTGGACCTCATCGTCAACCACCTCAATGCACCTGCACAGGTCTACCGGAATAATTCAGAATCATTCGAAAACGCCAACTGGTTGCTTGTAAGGGTTTTGGACCAGGATAACCATGAACCTGTTTTCGGGGCAGTGGTCAACATCAAAATGGCTGACGGCTCACGCCAGGTACGCGAGCTGACGAGTGTACGCGGGATGTATTCAACGAGCGAGAACGTTGCGCATTTCGGTCTTGGAAACCATGCCTGGGTGGATCAAATGACGGTCACCCTGCCTGGTAAAGGAAGTGCTGTTTTTGCGCACGTGGAAGCCAACCAGGTGGTCATCGTGGATGTACGGGATTTGAAACAGCAAAAAGATCCAGGCCGTATTCAAAAGCCCCTGTTTGTGGAAGTGGGTGATCCACCGCCGATTGCCTTTTTGCATCAGGAGAATGACTTCGACGATTATGCAAAACAGGTGTTGCTGCCCCACAAGATGTCCCAGTTTGGCCCCGCGATCGCCGTTGGGGATGTGAACGGGGATGGCCTTGATGATTTGTTCGCTGGTGGTGCAGCCGGACAGCAAAGCAGGATCTTTGTCCAGCAGGCAGCTGGAGATTTCAGTGAGATCCTGATCAAGGATGATCCGTTATTTGAAGATATCGATGCCGCCTTTATGGATGTGGATCTGGACGGTGACATGGACCTTTATGTGGTCAGCGGAGGCAATGCATTTCCGCCCCAGTCATCATATTACCAGGACCGTCTCTACCTGAATACAGATGGCCAGTTTGCGCGCGATGAAGCGTTGTTGCCGAAGTTCCGTGAAAGCGGTGGCGCTGTGAGGCCCCGGGATTTTGATGGTGACGGGGACATGGACCTGCTTGTGTGCGGCAGGCATCAACCCTGGTCGTATCCCGAACCCACGGTGAGCCGGCTGCTCGTCAATGAAAACGGCAAGTTCAGGGATATGACCAAAAAGCTGGCGCCGGATCTGGTTTTTGCTGGTATGGTCTCCGATGCCGTATGGATGGATTTTGACGGTGACGGTGACGAGGATTTCATCCTGACAGGCGAATGGATGCCGATCACCGTCTTTGAGCATTCAGGCGGTGCGTTTACCAGGCGAAATGACCTGATCCCGAATTCCACGGGCTGGTGGTATGCGATCGAGAAAGGAGACCTCGATGGGGACGGAGACCTTGACCTTGTGGTGGGCAACCTCGGCCTGAACTACAAATATCAGGCAAGTCCGGAAGCACCCTTTGAAGTGCATTATGATGACTTTGACAGAAACGGCTCCAAGGATATTGTCCTGAGTTATTACAATTTCGGTGAACAGTACCCGCTGCGCGGCAGGTCTTGCTCCAGTGATCAGGTTCCATCCCTGAAAGAGAAATTCCCGACGTATGCAGAATTTGCGTCAGCCAATATAGAGGAGGTATATGGGGAGAAAAAGCTGGAGAAGGCCCTCCATTATCAAGCTCAGACCTTTGCCAGCGCGATCCTTGAAAACAGGGGCGGGGGGGCATTTGAAATGATCCCGCTGCCCAATGAAGCCCAGGTATCCAGCATAAATGACATCCATATTGAGGACCTGGATTATGATGGCTTTCCGGATATACTCGCCGCTGGTAATCTGTTTACATCGGAAGTGGAAACCCCGCGCAATGATGCTTCAGTCGGGATCCTGTTGAAGGGGAATGGGACGATGCGGTTTTCACCTCTTCCAGTTGAGGAGAGCGGTATCCAGGTGCCATACGATGTCAAGCAGATCAGGAAACTGTCTGCTGGAGGCGAAACCTGGTTCGTGTTCGGTTGCAATGACGACTGGATGCGCTTCATTAGATACGGGGCGCGGCAGGATGCCTCAAATTGATCAGCGTAAAACGGTCAGGTTGTCCCTCAGGTAACGGATCTGCCCGTTTTCCAGCCGGAGTGAGGCCTGCCAGACGTAAACCCCGGAGATTACCTGGTTTCCCCTTTGCATACCGTTCCACAAAGTGATCTCGGGATCTGACTTGAGGTTCGTGCGTGCATGCACAAGATTTCCCCAACGGTCGAAGATCCTGAAATCTTCAAGACTTTCGATGGAATGGCCAGGATACAGGAAGAATATGAATTCATCATTGTTTCCGTCATCGTCTGGTGTGATCACATTCGGATAATAGACAGAGGCTTTGTAACAATCCTCAGGGTAGCTCTCGGGTTCGGGAAGCTCAATCCTATAGGCGGCACTGCAGCCCTGGCCATCCGTTATTGTGACTGGGTAAATGCCGGCAGCAAGGCCAGTCGCGTTGGGCGTGTTTCCGGTGTCAACATCCCACGAATACAACACAGGTTCGGCAATATCTCCCGGTAAAATCATGATCTGGCCATCCCTGCTCTCAGGGCATGAGGGTGGGATGACTTCCCAGTCAATATCATCAATTGCCATCGAGATTTCGGCCAGTCCCTCAGCAAAGCCTGAACAATAGGCATCTTTAAAACGGACCAGTTCAAACACCCCGGGCTCTGAGACAGGCAGGAAAAATGGGTTTTCGTTGATATTGCCGATTGTGGAACCATTGCCATCGGAGTCGATGAGCGTCACCTCCCATGGGGGATTCCCTTGAAATTCAAATTTCAGCAGTGCCGTGTCACCAAGGCAGATCGAGGAGTCTCCTGAAAGAAAGGCAACAGGCTCAGCCTGGATGCCGACCCCGACGATGACCGTTGCCGTATCCCCGCAAGCATCTGTAATCAGTGCGGTGAAATGGGTGGGCACATCAACCGTTTCTGAAAGTACAGGGCCGGTCGTGCCGTTGTTCCACTGGAAAGAATAGGGTGGTGCGCCGCCCAGCACGACCGGCTCTGCATCAAAAGGCTGGCCGGCACAGGCATAGATCTCCTCAAAAATGCCCTGGAGTGAGTCCAGGTCACTGATAAACATGTCTGAACCCCGGGGATCCCGGCATGCACAGTCATATTCGATGTCGAGACGAAGCAATTCAGGTTCTTCATCAAGGTTGTCCGCAAGGACCTTTACAGGTAACACAAATTCTTCCTGTTGAGCCGGTATTGTGATCATTGAAGGGATCGGTTCAAAATCCAGTCCCGGGATCGCAGTCGACTGGGGGCTGATCGTAAATTGGACATCCAGTGGCTGATTCATGTCTGTATCGTCCCCGCGTTCAAAAATGAAAACCCCGTTCCGGCAGGATTCGTATGCCTTTGGTTCGGGGCTGCCCGGGACTTCAGCCCTGACGGTTACTTCGCCGCCAAGATCGAAACTCTTTGCCTCGAGAAATACAGCAGAATCCAGCTTGTCATCACCTACATCGCCAATCACAAGCCGGATGTGGTAAGTCTCGCAGGGGATCACATCGATCGTGGCTGTGAGTGGAATAGTGAACCCGTCAAATTCAATGGTGCCCAGGTGGCTTGGATTAAATGGGATGCCGCACTTGTCCGCATCTTCCATCAGTTCATTCTGGATATATGAGTCCCTGTTTTTGTTGTGGTTGACATTGTTGATCGTCACATACTCACCTGAAATTGGCAACGTAGCCACATTGATTGCATTCTTTTCAAAAGGCCCGTTGATCCCGGGACCACTGACAAAAAAACCGAACAGATCGTTGAAGATGCTTCCGACGAATTCGCAGTATTCCTCCGAGGCGAAGACGTACCGGAATGTCACCCGGTTGCCCAGCGGAACAAAATCAAACTCAATGCCTGTCGCATCGTAAATGACATTGGATGCGAAGATCTCGAGATCCCGATCCCCTTTATTGTCGTTGAATGAGGTTGTTTTTTCCGTTGAAGTATTTCCCCCCTCCGCTTCCTTTGCCTCACCCGTTGATATGATGATCCCGTTTCCGAAGCCAAGCGTAGTCTCTCCATTGCTGAAGTAGCCGATGCTCTCTACATCGCCGAATGATGTGATATTGGAAACATTCCGGCAGGCACCGCGGATGAAATAGTCACGCACAAGTATATCCGCCGAATAGCCTGTCTCGACCAGCAGCCCGGTCAGCGCTAAAGGCTGTTCCATCCGAAACCAGTTTGCGGAAACCAGGAAGAAGATGATGAATATAAAACCCGTTTTAACCATGTGCAATCAGTGAAAGAACACCAATTGCAAAGTAAGGTTTTCCGGCGATTGGGATGGCCCTTTTCCTAATCCTCCAGGTAATACCGTTTGAATGCCTCCATCGCTTCATATTCGGGCAGGCCCAATTGATCATAGACCACAGCCGTATGCCTGTTCCGCGCTTCTGCACGCTGCCAGAACTCCCGCGCATCATGGCCAGGGAAGAGGGGCCTGTCCTTTTGGGACTGGTGCTTGAAGATCGCCCGGCGCTTTTTCAGGAGTTCATCCGGGCTGAGCGGCACGGCCATGTCGATATTCTCGATCTCCCATTCCTGCCATGCACCGCGATAGAGCCAGACGAAGCAATCCTGCATCCATGGTTCATCTTTCAGCCTCCTGAGGGATTGGATAATGGCATCCAGGCAGACCCTGTGTGTGCCGTGCGGGTCGGACAGGTCACCTGCAGCAAAGACCTGGTGCGGTTTGATCTCCTGCAGCAGGTCGCAAATGATCCTGATGTCTTCTTCCCCGATCGGTTTCTTCTTGACAAGGCCCGTCTCATAAAAAGGCATGTCCAGGAAGTGCGTGTTCTCATCCGGTATGCCGACATACCGGGCACCAGCTTTTGCTTCCGCCCGCCGGATGAGGCCCTTGATCTTCTGGACATCGGGTGTATCTGCCTTGCCGGGCTCTTTCGAGCGTACTTGTTCGCTGACCCGTGAGAAGAGCATCTGCGTGACATCCTGCTTCATGCCGAATTCTTCATGAAAATCGTTTACAAAGTCCGCAAACCGGATGACATCATCATCAAAAACAGCAATATTCCCGGAGGTCTGATACGCGACGTGGACGTCATGTCCATGGTCGTGAAGCCGCATGAAGGTACCACCCATCGAGATCACGTCATCGTCCGGGTGCGGGCTGAAAATGATCACACGTTTTTTCTTCGGTTCCGGGCGTTCGGGATGCTCGTCATTGCTCATGCCCGGTTTTCCGCCCGGATAACCTGTGATGGTCATTTTCAGTGCATTGAAGACCATCAGGTTTGTATTGTAGGCAGAATCGAATTCAGTAATGATATCGACCATCCCGTTATCGCTGTAATCCCGGTTCGTGAGCTTGAGGATGGGTTTTTTGATTTTCTGGCTCAACCAGATGACGGCCTTCTTGATGTTCTGTTTGTCCCAGCGGAAGTTGCCCAGGACCCATGGCGTTTTGATCCTGGTCAATTCGACACTTGCCGGGGCATCCAGGAAGACGGTGGTGTTTCCATGGTTCTGGAGGTAGGTGGCCGGGACCAGGTCAGTCACTGGCCCTTCTATTGCCTTGCGGATGATCGGCGCCTTCCCTTCACCCCAGGCCATCAGGATGATCCTTTTAGCCTGCAGGATGGTCCCGACACCCATGGTGATCGCTTTCTGGGGTACGTTTTCCTCCCCGAAAAAGTCAGAGGCCGCATCGACGATCGTGATGTGGTCCAGCGTGATCAGCCTGGTAGGGGAATTGATGCCCGACCCCGGTTCATTAAACCCGATGTGGCCTGTACGCCCGATCCCCAGGATCTGGATATCCAGCCCTCCGAAAGATTTGATTTTCTTTTCATAGTCCAGGCAGAAATCAAGCACTTCGTCTTTTTCCAGGGTCCCGTCCGGGATGTGGATGTTATCTTTCCGGATGTCGACGTGATCAAAAAGGTGCTCATGCATGAATCGCACATAGCTCTGCAGTGCATTCGGCTGCATGGGGTAGTATTCATCCAGGTTGAATGTGACGACATTCTGAAAGCTCAGGCCTTCTTGTTCATGCATGCGCACGAGCTCGGCATAGACAGAAGTGGGAGAGGAGCCCGTGGCAAGGCCAAGTACGCAATGTTCGTTCCGTGCTGCCTTCTCCCTGATCGCCTGTGCAATTTCTCCGGCGATCACTTTTGAGGCTTCGGAAGCAGTTTCATAGATCCTGGTCGGGATATTTTCCGTACGGGTCAGGAAGGCATGCTGCGTAGGTTGGTCCATCGTCTATTTTTATGCAAAATTATTAAAATAATTTTTTCTGTGCCCGTACACAGCAGAATGATTTTTCCTACTTTGCGTAAAAAATTAAACAATCTTTTGTAAGCGAAATTTTATATGCTTCTCCACCCGGTTGACATTTCGATCGTCCTTTTTTACATCATCCTGACAATTTTCATTGGGTTTTACATCTCAAAACGGGCATCCCGTAACCTGAAATCGTATTTCCTGGGAAACAACCAGATCAAATGGTACATGCTCGGATTGTCCAATGCTTCCGGGATGTTTGATATTTCAGGCACCATGTGGGCGGTCACCCTCATGTTTGTGTACGGGTTGAAAAGCGCCTGGATTCCCTGGTTGTGGCCGGTCTGGAACCAGGTTTTTGTGATGGTTTTCCTGGCTATCTGGCTGCGCAGGTCGAATGTGATGACCGGCGCACAATGGATCACCACGAGGTTTGGTGATGAGATCGGGGGAAGACTGTCCCATATCATCGTGACCATTTTTGCGGTGATCAGTGTATTTGGTTTCATCGCATATTTCTTCGTCGGGATCGGGAAGTTCGCCACCATCTTTTTCCCCTGGGACCTGTCCTTTATTGCCGGACCTGTCTTTCTGACCTCGGAACAATCGTATGCCCTGATCATCATTGCGATTACTACCCTGTATGTGATCAAGGGGGGGATGTACAGTGTGGTGCTCACAGAGGTACTCCAGTTTGTCATCATGACCATATCATGCCTGGTGATCGGGTACATCGCGTTCACACAGGTGACTGCAGACCAGGTGATACAGGCTGTTCCAGATGGATGGACCGATTTCTTTTTTGGCTGGCACCTCGACATGGACTGGACGGGATACCTGGATTCTGTGAACCAAAAGATCGATGCAGACGGGTTTGAACTCATCGGATACCTTGTGATGATGATGATCTTCAAAGGCATTTTTGCCAGTCTTGCAGGACCTGTCCCAAGCTACGACATGCAGCGTGTGCTCTCGACAAAGACACCGGCCGAAGCAGCAAAAATGAGCGGATTGACGATCCTTGTGCTTTTTTTTCCAAGGTACCTGATGATCACCGGGTTTGCCGTGCTATCCCTTGTTTACCTCATGCCGGAATTTCAGGCAATGGGTGCAGACATCGATTTTGAACTGGTCCTCCCGCTGGCCATTGAACGCTTCGTGCCCATCGGATTCAAGGGATTGCTCCTGGCGGGGCTGCTGGCCGCCTTTATGGGGACATTCGCGGCATTCATCAATGCAGCTCCGGCATATATCGTCAATGACCTGTACAAGAAATACATCAACCCGGAGGCGAGTGACAGGAAGTACGTTCTATACAGTTATGCCAGTTCGCTCATCCTTGTCGTCATTGGCGTATTCATGGGATTCTTTGCCGAGTCAATCAACTCCCTGACCCTGTGGATCACTTCTTCCCTGTATGGCGGATATGCGGCAGCGAATGTGTTGAAATGGATCTGGTGGCGGTTCAACGGATACGGATATTTCTTCGGGATGCTGGGCGGGCTAGTCGCTTCTACGATCGTGCCCTTTCTGTGGCAGGGTACGGCGGATATCTTTCTTTTTCCGGTGATCCTCCTGCTTTCATTTGCCGGATGTATCCTGGGGACCTACCTCACGAAGCCCGACGACATGGAGGTACTCAAGGCATTTTACAGGCAAACGAAACCCTGGGGTGCCTGGGGGCCTGTGCGTAGGAAAGTGATGGATGACGATCCGGGATTTGAGCCGAACCGCGACTTCAAGCGGGATGTGTGGAATGTGCTCATCGGCATCATCTGGCAGATGACGCTTGTGATCATGCCGATGTATCTGCTGATCCGGGATTTCAGGGGATTGGTGATCACATGCATGGTTTTTATCCTGACGAGTGGCTTATTGAAAAAGTACTGGTACGACAAACTGGAGAACTGATATGTTGCCTATCACCGCTACATTCCTCGATGAGATCAGCCATGACATCCCCCACCAGAACTGGGGCAGGAAAGAATGGGACAAGGACTTCCGGCTGATGAAAGAAATGGGGATCGATACAGTCGTCATGATCCGTTGCGGATACGGCAAATGGTTGACATATCCATCAACGGTTTTGGCAGGGCAGGAACAATGCCACAAACCTCCCGAAGACCTTGTTGCTTTGTTTCTTGAATTGAGTGAGCGGTACCAGTTTGATTTTTACTTTGGCCTGTATGATTCGGGTAGATACTGGTGGAATGAAGGGAAATACCAGAAGGAAGTGGACCTGAACCTCATGGTTATCGATGAGGTATGGGCGAAATATGGGAGTTCACCTGCATTCAGGGGCTGGTACCTGTGCCAGGAGATCAGCCGCAGGACGAGCGGCATGGTTGACCTGTATGCTCGACTTGGTGCGCATTGCAAGCAGGTTTCCGGCGGCCTTCCGACGCTGATATCGCCCTACATCGATGGTACGAAAGCGATCCTTTCCAGCCAGTCTGAACTAACCAGGGAAGAGGCCGTCACCCTTCAGGCGCATGAGCAGGCATGGGATGAGATCCTGGACGGCATCCGGGACAGTGTGGATATCCTCGCTTTCCAGGACGGGCATGTGGACTACGCCCAGCTCCCGGACTATCTTGATGTGAACAGAAAACTGGCAACAAAATATGGCATGCGTTGCTGGACCAATGCAGAGTCATTTGACCGGGACATGCCGATTAAATTCATGCCCATAAAATGGGAAAAACTGCTACTGAAGCTCGAAGCTGCCGAACAGGCAGGCATGGAGAAGGCCATCACATTTGAATTCTCGCATTTCATGAGCCCCCAGTCGGCATATGTGCAAGCACATCATTTGAACAGCAGATATCTGGCGCACTTGCGCCGGCACTAATATTGGCGACTATGGATTTTTCTTTTCTTGCAAAACGCTACTACAGGGAACTAACTGAGAATGTCATCCCTTTCTGGCTGCGCCATTCGATGGATGAGGCACATGGAGGCTATTTCTCCTGCCTGCTTTCCGATGGAGAGGTCTACGATACGGACAAGTTCGTCTGGCTGCAGGCGCGCCAGGTCTGGACCTTTTCAATGCTGTACAACCAGCTGGAGTGCAATCCGAACTGGCTTGATTTTGCCCTGCATGGCGCCAGGTTTCTGGAGGCACACGGACGGGATGAAAAAGGGGACTGGTACTTCTCCCTGACCCGGGATGGGCGCCCGCTTTTACAACCGTACAATATCTTCTCTGACTGTTTTGCAGCGATGGCATTCGGGCAGCTTGCCCGGGCCACTGGCAGTGAGAAGCAACGTGAGATCGCGGCGGTCACATTCCAACGCATCACGGAACGGAGGGGTAATCCAAAAGGGATCTATGAGAAAGCCGTACCCGGCACACGTCCCCTGAAGAGTTTCGCCCTGCCTATGATCCTGTGCAACCTGGTGCTTGAGATCGAGGATGCCCTGCCCGGTGAGCTTGTGGAAGAAACGATCGAGGAGTGTATCCGGGAAATCAGTGGGGATTTCTATGATCCCGGCAAGGGCCTCCTCTTTGAGCATGTAGCGCCGGACGGGAAATTTGTAAACTCTTTTGAAGGGCGTCTCCTGAATCCGGGTCATGCGATCGAAGCGACCTGGTTTATCATGGACCTGGCCGCCCGGAAGGATGATGAATCCCTTATGGAATGGGCCGTTCAAACGATGTTGAATATGCTGACCTATGGTTGGGACGAGAAGTATGGCGGGATCTACTATTTCATGGATGCAAGGGGATACCCGCCACAGCAGCTGGAATGGGACCAGAAACTCTGGTGGGTCCACCTCGAAGCATTGGTGGCATTGCTGAAGGGGTATGCATTCACTGGGGAGCCGGAATGTGCCATCTGGTTTGAGAAACTGCATGATTATACCTGGCAGCATTTCCCGGACCCGAACCATGGTGAGTGGTTTGGTTATCTGAACCGGCAGGGGGAAGTACTGCTTCACCTGAAAGGGGGAAAATGGAAAGGATGCTTTCACGTGCCCAGGGCGCTCTTCCAGTGTGCCCGTGCCCTTGAGCAACTCATACATTGAATCGGATTTGCCGGGAGGGACGGGAGAATTGGATGTGTCGGGTATCAACACCAGGGCCGGAAATCTGTTTATCAGCAGAGGATCACGAATGTGCGGGGAACGAGATACCGAAGAAAATTCATTACATCACATGATAAACGACAATTCAAATTGAAAGAATTCTGGGACCAGCGGTATGCTGAAGAAGGCCTGGCTTACGGTGAAAAGCCAAATGAATTTGTCAGGGAATACCTTGAAGGCAGGGAGCCTGGCAGGATCCTTTTTCCCTGCGAGGGGCAGGGAAGGAATGCGGTTTATGCCGCCCGTTTGGGGTGGGAAGTGGAAGCATTCGACTACAGCGAAGTAGCGCAACAATCGGCGATGAAGCAGGCTTCCCTGGCAGGTGTCGAGATCGACTACCAGGTGAGGGATGTCCTGGAATTCAGCCCGGAGACCGGAAAATACGATATCGTATTTCTTTGTTACGTGCATTTGAAACCGGAATGGCGGAAACAGGTGTATCCCGAACTTGTCAGGGGATTGAAGAATGGGGGTGCACTGGTCATGGAGGTTTTTACCAAAACACAACTGGCATACCAGGCGATATCCGGAGGACCGTCAAAAGAAGAGTTGCTCTACACACCTGATATCGTACGCGAAGAATTCGCCGCGCTCAGGGAGGTCTACCTGAGAGACTTCCATACAACGCTTGATGAAGGCAAATACCATGTCGGCCCGGCTCATGTGCTGAGGTATGTGGGCCGAAAGGAAGAAGTCTGACGACCGGTCCTACCAGAGCACCATATCGAACATCTTCCGGAATTTTTTAGTCACCGGATGTTGGGGCCCGAGGAAATTAAAGAGGGCTATCGTGGCCCTTCTTGGAAGATCATTCCTGTAGCTCTTATCAATGGATGTCAGGTTGATCAGGGTCTTGACGCCCGGTTCCCAGTCCTCCGTGCGCAGGTTTTCCTGGGCTGTCTTGATATCATCCTCAAACGGACTGCCGCCTTCTACTTCAAGGGACATAAATTCAGCAATATCCCTGATCATGACAGCCGTCGCATGCGCCGGGTTGCTCATTTTGATATCGGACACCAGGTCTGCAGCCCGGCCCGGATTGTCAAAGGCGGTGTGCAGTGCAATGGCCAGTTCTACAGACTTTTCACCGGGGTATACATCCAGGACCGCTTCCAGCTGACGGGCTTTCTCCTTCAGCGGCAGTGCTGTGTTTTCCATGATTTCCTGGACACTTTTATCAGCTTCACTCGGGATGTTGTCTGCGAGGAACTTCTGGACCTGCGTTTTAGGTATCGCGCCCATGAATTCGCCCACAACTTCACCCCCGGAAAATAACTTTACGTTCGGGATACTCATGATATGATACTGCCGGGCGATGTCCGGGTGCTCTTCCGTATTGAGTTTGACCAACTCCCATTTCCCGTTTGCCTCATCAGCCAGCTCATCGAGCACGGGCCCCAGGACCCTGCACGGGCCACACCAGGGGGCCCAGAAATCAACGAGTACAGGTACGTCCCTGCTTTTTTCAATCACATCTTTTTGAAAGTCCATATCATGCAATTTTCTATATAAACTCAAGCCTGACTGAGAAAGTTTACCCCGGTATGCTCACTCCAGTAAATATTGATACCCATTTCCATTTCCTCCGGGCAGCGTGATTTCACCATCTGTAGCCACGTGGCAACCTGTGGCCGGGTCGTTCCGGATAAACATGAAGCTGTCCACATCTGCATATTTCATCCAGGGCACAATTTGCATGGCCGCACTGATCCCGATACTGGATTCCGTCATGCAGCCAACCATGAGGTCCATCTCCATCTCCATTGCTTTCCTGATGATTTTTATTGCGGGGGTTAATCCACCGCATTTCAGCAACTTGATATTGACGCCATCGAAACCGGGCTGGCAAGCTTCGAGATCTTCAAGGTGAATGAAGCTCTCATCTGCGATCAGCGGGATGTCGGTTTGATCTTTCAGGGATTGCATGTCCCGGATCCGGGAAGTTTGGAGGGGCTGCTCAATCATCCTGAGGCGCGTTCCCCTGAAAGCCCGGGTGAATTCAATTGCTTTATCCAGGCTCCAACCGCAATTGGCATCGACATAGAAATCGGCATCTGTCTCCGAGAGGAGGAGCTCCATGATGCGCATATCGTTTTCTGTGCCCAGTTTAACCTTGAATACCTTGTAGTTGTGTTTTTTTGTCTCTCCGACCATTGCGTCCTCTGTATCGATCGTGATGGTCCAGGTAGAATATTGCTTTCGCTCGGGAACCCTGGGCAGATCAAGGAGTTCTCGTGTTGGTTTGTGATGCACCCTTGCATACAGGTCCCAGTAAGCCATATCCACAGCGGCCAGTACAAAGGGGTGATCGCCGATTGCATCAGTCATGATAGCATACATGGATGCCGGATGGACGAGGTCCTGAGATTCAATCAGTGGTTTCAGGTCCAGCAGTTTTTGTTTGAGGCCGGCTTGTCTGACACCATAAAAAACGTGCTCCTGGGTTTCCCCGATTCCGGTGTGCGGCCCGGCTTCCAGGAATACCCGCATGCCCAGTTTGTGGTCATACACATCCCTCGATATCCGGAACGGCTTGAACAGGTCCACCCTGTAAGGCTCCAGGCGGAAGCGGATTTTTGGTGATGCCATCCTGCAATATGGACATTTATCGATAATTTCATGGAGGCAACCACAAAAAAATGCGGCCCGCTTATGCGTGATCCACTTCTCATTTCTTTTTGCGTCTCGATCCTGCTTGTCGCGGGATGTTCAAGGCGGATCATGATCCCCGATCAGGGAAATAAACAAATCCGGAAAGAACTGGCTGAAACAGGCCTGATGCATGACCAGTATACCGGTTTTGCACTGTATGACCCTGTGGCACATCACATGATTTATCAAATAAATGCAGATAAATATTTTGTACCCGCGAGCAACACGAAGATCTTTACCCTGTATACTGCGGTTTCCCTCCTTCCGGATTCCCTGCCTGCCCTTGAAATTGGTGCAACCACGGATCAGGTATTTGTCAGGGGGACGGGCAATCCTGCTTTCCTGCACCCTGAATTCAGGGCATATCAGCATCCTCTATCTGCATTGATTGATACAACAAAGGAAGTCAGGCTGGTGAGTGCGCATTTCCGCGACAAGCGGTTTGGAGACGGCTGGGCCTGGAATGATTACCCCTACGGATACCAGGCAGAAAAGTCCGCCCTGCCCGTGTACGGAAACCTGGTCTGGTTCAAAAAACAAGGGGATTCCGTTTCTGTGTTACCAGGTTGGTATGCCCGTTTTTTCACACGGCATTCTGATCCCGAGCTGCCTGCGCTCTACAGGGATGAGTTTACGAACTCATTTTCCTACGATCCTGACAGGCTCCAGGATACGGTATCGCGGCAGATCCCATTTTCATATTCTGATTATGAGGCCAGCCAGCTGCTTGCCGATACACTTGGCACTGAAGTCAACCCTTCCTACGAATCTGGACCTGCCTCATTTCGTCCGGCATACTTCCTTCCCCTGGATACGGTATACCGCCAGCTAATGCAGCACAGTGATAACTTCATCGCGGAACAGTTGATGCTGGCATCAGCACATCACCACCTCGGATATATGCAAACGGATACCATGATCGACTATGCCAAGGAGCATTTGTTCACTGATGCCCCGGACGAATTGTTCTGGTACGACGGCTCGGGATTGTCCAGGTACAACATGTTCACCCCGAGAACGATCGTATGGGTGTTGGAGCGTTTAGCTGAAAAGAAATCTCAACAATGGATCCGGGATGTGTTCGCTGAAGGAGGCGGTTCCGGGACGATCCGGAACTGGTATGCTGCTGACCGACCTTATGTGTATGCGAAAACCGGGACGCTTCGAAACAAGCATTGCCTCAGTGGATACCTGTATACCCGCAAGGGACGGTTCCTGATCTTTTCATTCATGCACAACAATTACCCCGGCAGTTCGCATGCGGTCAAGGTGAAAATGCAGCGGATTTTGGAGTATATTCGCGACTCCTTTTAAACAACCCAATACACATGAATCTTGATGCCAGCCATTTGCTCGGATACGCGGAAAAGTATGGGACACCATTATATATCTATGATGGCAATGCGATCCTGGGACAAATCCACAAGCTGAAATCCTGGTTTCCAATCCCTGAATTTCGTGTTCATTTTGCCATGAAGGCGCTGACAAACCGGAATGTATTGAAATTGGTAAACAGCACTGGATGCGGTTTTGATACAGTCTCGATCGAGGAAATGCAAATTGCATTGAGCAGCGGCGTGGATCCGGCGGATGTCAACTTCACACCCAGCGGTGCGGAACGTGAAGAGTACCTGTTTGCCATCGAGCACGGGATCGGGCTGCATGTGGATAACCTGGACATGCTCGAGTTTATTGCGAAAAACAAGCCTGGTGCTGAAGTGATCCTCCGCTTTAACCCGGCGATCAGGGCAGGCGGACACCATCAGCTCCAGGTCGGTGACGAGGACAGCAAGTTCGGACTGAACGTACGCGAAACAGAAGTCATCGCTGATTACGTAAGGCGTCTTGATGTGAAAGTTGTGGGTGTGCATATCCATGTCGGTTCCGATATTTCCACGGTTGAAAAGTATTTTGAAGCATTCGAGTTTCTGCTCCAGAAAGCGCATGAATTCAGGAAAGACCTGAGATATATCAATTTTGGAGGCGGGTACAAGGTCGCCTACAAACCTGGAGATCATGAAACAGACATGCATGAACTGGGGCGCATGGTGACGGAGCGTTTTATCCGGTTCCAGGAAACGCACCACCAGCCCATGCAGCTCATCATGGAGCCGGGCAAGTTTCTCGTCGGCCAGGCGGGTGTCTTTTTAACGCAGGCCACGACGGTAAAGCATTTCAGGAAACGGAGCATTGCCTATGTCAATTCCGGATTCAACCACCTCATCAGGCCGATGTATTATGGCGCATACCACAGGATTGAAAACCTCAGCCGGCCGGGGGCGGAGAAGGACCAGTACCATATTGTCGGCTATTTGTGCGAAACGGATACCTTTTCATCCAACCAGGAAGTAGCAGAGATCCATCCGGGCGACATCCTTGCGTTTTATAATGCCGGTGCCTATTGTTACATGATGGCGAGCAATTATAACTCCAGGGTACGGCCAGCGGAAATCCTTGTGAAGGACGGAAAAGACTACCTCATCCGCAGGCGCGAAACCCTTCAAGACATGCTTGCAACAGAGGTGGACGCAGGCATTTGATTAAGTGATCCTTTTCTTGAGCACACGAAAACCGAGCTATTGTGAATTCATTCGGTGATTCATATATGCAGTTATTCGCGTATTCGGTTGTTCTGGTGCAGAACAAGCGATCAAATGAATATGCGGATAAACGCATAAAAGAGCCGGTTCCACGGCCTGTTGAAGGCATGCGAAGAAGGATTGGTATGGATTTTGGTGCTCATTTGACGAATTGTGTCTTTGGAGACGAATTTTTGGTATTTCGTATATTAAAATAGCGGGAAGAAATTCCAAAATTGCATTTTCGTGGCTTTGGAATGTCGAGCAAATGAGACATATGACAAAAAACTTATATTAAAGGTAATCATATATATTAAAAATTTATTTTTGTGCCGATTTGCGCTATATTTACACTTCGGTTTTGGAATCTCCCCATTCCATTGCCGGGATTGAATAAGACGAAACATTTATCACCAAAAACAATCTCATGAATAAGCGAACGATTACTACCTATTTGTTGTCTTTGGGTATGGTATTGCTGGCATTGCCAACTTTAATTGGGCAGACAGCTTCCATACCGACTTCATTAACATTTCCTGCTGACATGCCTTCTGTAACATTTGGTTACCTAGAGGTGGCCTCGGAAAGGGATGCATCCCATGTGAAAAATGCCAGGGCGCTGGCCGTGATTCAGGGCCTTCCGTATACGATACAGATCCCTGGACAAGCCCTGATCGAAGCAAAAGGGGTTGAAAATGGACATGTTGTGTACACTGTGATCACCAACTTCCAAAAGCCCAGAAGTGGTGGTTTTACTGCATTTTACAATTTTGTAGAAAGCACATTCGATCTCAACAATGCGATCAAGAACTACGGGTTTGGCGTGATTACTGGTGAGAAAAACAAGGGTCAAAGCCGCTGGATACCAAACAACCAGCTGCCAGGTCCGGATGCTGTGATCCTCATTCCTGAGTCAAGTAATGACCGTGTCATGGCGTTTGACCGCGTGACTGGTGACTTGATCAATGCAGATTTTGTGCCTGCGGATCCCGATAACCTGAGTACACCGATCAATGCCACCCCGGACAGGACAGGTATTGGTGATATTTATCTTTCTGACCAGTTGGATGATGTTGTTCAGCGTTATGACGAAAATGGGGCATACCAAAATATTTTCGCTCCAGATGGTGTGGTCAATACGGATATCCTGAATAATATCAGGGGGATTGAATGGTCTCCGAATGGAACCTTGCTGGTGAGTAATGATGGCTTTACATCGCCCACGCAGGATGCCATTGTGGAATTTGATGCCGCAGGAAATTACCTGGGCGATTTCATCCCAAGCGGAACCGGAGGACTGGGCGGCCCGTTTGATGTCGAATACTGGCAAACGAATAATCAATATGTTGTGCCAAGTATCAATTCAGATGAGGTCCTGATATATGACGATATGGGGAATTTTGTAGCCTCTCTCGTGAACCCGGATGATTTTCCGTTTTCTGAACAGGTAAATGAGCTTGCAAACGGAAATATTGCAATCGCAGAGTTTACCGATGATGTCGTATACATCTATGATCCCGGTTATAACCTTGTTCAGACGATCGCTCCACCTCTGACTGGTTTGCGTGGTGTTTATGAGCTTGGAAACGGAAACTTTTTGGTGACAAACGGAGGTGGTGTGCATGAGATTGATGCGGCAGGAAACCTTGTGGAGACTGTCATTTCCGGTGTTAGTGCACGCTTTATTGATGAATACGGTGCCCCAATTGCTTCTGGTGAATGCGGGCTCGTTTGCCCGGATGATATCGTTGTGAACCTTGGTGCGGGCGAGTGCGATGCGGTCGTGAGTTACGCTGTACAGGATACAGGTGCGTGCGTCGGGGTTGAGTTTGCATTGGTTTCGGGACTGGAATCCGGTTCTGCTTTCCCTGCAGGTGTGACAACTGTCACCTGGGAGGGTACTGATTTTGATGGCAATGTTGTTGCCTCATGTTCATTCGATGTGGCCGTGAATGAATACAGCGGACCTGTACTGACATCACTGGCATGTAATGACCTGGTCCAGATCTCGGTTGACCAGAACT
>JARQTN010000181.1:1477-15227 GCA_029976695.1 Lewinellaceae bacterium | reverse complement strand
ACCTACTACGTGTATTGTCGGACAGGCTACCGCTCAGTCGTTTTCATTTCCATTCTGAAAGCCAGGGGCTTCCAGAACCTGATCAATGTCGAAGGGGGATTTGAAGTGGCTAAAGAGACCGGGGCCTTCCAGATTACAGAATATGTAGAGCCGACAACCATGCTGTAGGGAACAGCTTTGCATGTGTATAGATTTTGTTCGAAGAGCGGGCTCAAAGGAGTTCGCTCTTTTTTTCGCATGCGAAGATCACCCTCAATTGTGACACAGATCACATTTTCCAAACTTTCACAATCCTAATTTTGTCTCCGTTTCAAATGCTTATCTTACTCAAGTAAATCAAACTCATCATGATGAAGATCGAACAAATCTATACCGGTTGCCTTGCACAGGGAGCCTATTACATTGAAAGCAATGGCGAAGCGGCCATTATTGATCCGCTCAGGGAAGTCCAGCCCTATATTGACAGGGCAGAAAAAGACGGCGCGAAGATCAAGTATATCTTTGAGACCCACTTCCATGCGGATTTTGTAAGCGGCCACCTGACATTGGCCGAGAAGACAGGCGCACCGATCGTGTACGGGCCTAAAGCGAACCCGACATTTGAAACCATCATCGCAGAAGACGGGCAGGAGTTCAAATTGGGGGATTTGACGTTCGTTGTCTTGCACACACCAGGGCATACGATGGAATCAACCACGTTCCTCCTGAAGGATGCGCAGGGCAAGGACCATGCGATCTTTACGGGTGATACCCTGTTCCTTGGTGATGTGGGCCGTCCGGACCTTGCCCAGAAAGCTGCGGATATGACCCAGGAGCAGCTTGCCGGTCTCCTTTACGAAAGCCTGCGTTCGAAGATCATGCCCCTGGCTGATGATGTGATCGTATATCCAGCCCACGGCGCCGGCAGTGCCTGCGGAAAGAACATGATGACAGAAACGGTAGACACCCTGGGCAACCAGAAGAACATGAACTATGCATTGCGCTCGGATATGACAAAAGAGGAATTCATCAAGGAAGTCACTGACGGGCTGCTCCCTCCCCCTGCATATTTTCCGTTGAATGTAAAAATGAATAAAGAAGGATACGACAGCATTGATAATGTACTTGACCTTGGCATGCGGGCACTTGACCCGGTGGCTTTCGAACTGGAAGCAGAGGCAACTGAAGCTCTGGTGCTCGATGTACGGGATCAGCTTGAATTTGCGCAGGCTCATATTCCACGAAGCATCAATATTGGCCTGGACGGCAGCTTCGCTCCCTGGGTAGGCGCCCTTGTCGCTGATGTCAGCACGCCCATTCTCCTCGTCGTGGATGAAGACCGGGTAGAAGAAGCAGTCACCAGGCTGGCACGTGTTGGTTTTGACAAAACACTTGGCTACCTGAAGGGGGGGATCAGCAAATGGCAAAAAGCAGGGAAGGAAATCGATCGCGTCGAAAGTGTGGATATTGACGAGTTTACAAAACGGTTCAAGGAAGCAAATGCCAGGCTAAAGATCTTTGATGTACGCAAGAAATCCGAGTATCTCTCTGAACATATCATCGGCGCTGAAAATACACCGCTTGATTTCCTGAATGACCATCTTGCCGAGTTTCCGCAAGATGAAACCTTTTACCTGCACTGTGAGGGCGGATACCGGTCGATGATCGCTGCATCCATCCTGAAATCACGCGGGTACCACAATATCGTTGATGTCGATGGCGGGTTCAAGCACATCAAGGAATGCAGTGCCGTGCCGGTCAGCGATTATGTGTGTCCGTCTACTTTGTAATGGAACGAAAAGCGAACGTCTGATTATTCTGACAACAAAGCAATTCTGGTACCTGTCCCAACGGGGAAGGATCCAGTAATTTTATTCACGAATCATAATGACAGAGATGAATCAATTGATAGACCTTATTTCACAACCCTGGCACTGGAGCATTTCAGGGTTTATGATTGCAATGATCATGTTTTTGCTCTTGTGGGCCGGCGGGGAATTCGGCGTTTCAGCCAATTTGCGCACCATGTGTTCAATTGGTGGTGCAGGCAAGAGTGCGGACTTTTTCAACTTCAACTGGAAGAGCCAGATCTGGAACCTCGTATTTATTGCCGGTGCAATCGCCGGCGGATTTATTGCATCCCAATACCTTGCAAGCGATGACCCGGTACAGGTTTCACAGTCCACCGTCCAGTTCCTTGAATCAAAGGGCATCCACCCCCCCGAAACCATGGCCGAGGGAGCAGGCTTTGTACCGAACGAGATCTACAACTCCTGGACATGGTCCTCGTTCATTTTTCTCATTGTCGGCGGCCTTTTGATCGGCTTTGGGACAAGGTATGGAGGAGGCTGTACATCCGGACATGCCATCAGCGGATTATCAAACCTGCAGCTTCCCTCCCTGATCGCCGTGATCGGTTTCTTTATTGGCGGCCTTGCTATGGCATGGGGCATTCTTCCTTCATTACTTACACTCTTTTAAATTCCACAGGCAATGAAATACATCAAGTTTTTTCTCATCGGGATCATTTTTGGAATTGTGATGACAAAGTCGGAGGCCGTTTCATGGTTCCGTATCTATGAAATGTTCCGTTTTGAAAGTTTCCATATGTACGGCATCATTGGTACCGCCGTGGTTGTTGGTATCATCGGAACTGCAATCATAAAAAAGGTGCATCTGAAAGATGTCACCGGAAAAGTGATCAGCTTCAATCCGAAAAACATGAGTGTCCCGAGATATCTGATCGGTGGCATCATCTTCGGTTTGGGATGGGCCATGACAGGTGCATGCCCGGGACCGCTCTTCACCCTTGCAGGTCATGGCATCGCTGCGATCTGGGTTGTGATCATCAGTTCTGTGGTCGGGACTTATCTCTACGGTTATTTCCGGGATAAGCTTCCGCACTAACAAGTCAACTCGAAGGTTATGTTCAGAATCAGAATTGGACTGGCCATCATGCTGGTCCCCCTCCTCTCATTTGTTGCCCTCAGCCAGTCTGAAGGCAGCAAATGGGTTCAAAAGCTGGACCAGCTTGAATTCAAACCATCCTTCGCACTGCAGCTTTGGGGAGCCTACACGATAGGCCAGGAACAGTACGCTGAAAGCGAGGGGAATTACAGGCCCGTGGACAACCGGCTGGAAACCCAGATCCGCAGGACACGCGTTGGCTTTTCGATCAAGCCCTTTTCGCGGATCACCACAAAATTTATCGCTTCCATTGATTTTATCGGCAGGGATGTCCTATCTGCGACGGTTGGCGGCGCGAATAACGGGGCGAACCCTTTCTTCCGGCTGTGGCAACTTTCTGCCCAATGGCAGGCGATTGAAAACAGCCAGGCTGCCTTCATTACAGCAGGTTATTTCCTGCCCCAGGTCGGCAGGGAAAGCATCACCGGTGTTTTTGGAAGCACAGGCATGGAAAAGGTGTGGACCCAAAACTATATCAGGAGGCATTTTTCAGGGACGGGACCTGGACGTGCCGCCGGGGTAAACCTTGGCGGGCTCATCATAACGGGCAATGAAAACCTCACCTTTGATTACAACATCGGCATCTTCAATCCCGTATTCCAGTCCCCTGGCGGAAATTCAACCGGGGTCAATTTCGCTCCCATGTTTGCAGGAAAGGCTTCTGTTCATTTTGGCGATCCGGAAAGTACGGCGTATTCCATGGGGCATACCATAACAGTGTATTCTTTGGGGCATAAAGCCAATTACATGAGCCAGCGGAAAGGATTGACCCTCGGCATCCAGACCACGCAACAAGGGAACACGGACCTGTTCCTTGGCAGCCGGCTGATCGGGATTGACATGCTGTTCAACTGGAAGCACATCAATATTGACGGCGAGTGGAGCTGGCTGTCCAGGAAAGGCGGCATCGCTTCACAGGATTACAGGACAAAAGCTGCAGTTGGGTACATCAAGGCGAGCTACAATATCCACCTGCCCAAAAAATACATGTTAGAGCCCGTCTTTATGATTTCCACTTACAGGGGTGAGGAAACCCGGGAAAAACAGGAACAGGCCCAGCAGGTCGGCATGCCGTCCGGTATGGACAATGTGATTGATTTCGGGTTCAATTTCTACTTTCACCCCAAGCTGAAACTTTCGCTTCACTATACGGTGAATGATGGCTCCCTCGGGGAAATGCCTGCGGGCAGCCCGATCAACAATTATTTTGTCCAGGGCGGGGCGGGTGCGATCAGGCGGGGGGACTGGGTAGGCCTCGGATTCTTGATCGGGTTGTAGCTGGTTGGGCATCCGGAATCAAACGAAATCTATCCGGGTAAAAAAAGTGCCGCAGAAGAAAGTCCGGCGGCACAGATCAAAATCTCTCTATATCTCATTCAGATCAGGTTGGCACCGATTTCAGCGGCTTTCCGTTCCCGTTGCCGTTTGCCACGACCCGGTGGAACGCCTTGTTATTCCTTTCCTCGGGTTTATTGAACTTGCTTTCGATCACCTCAAGGGTGATGTTCTTGTTCCCGGCAGCGATACTGAAATCATCGATGATCTCCAGCACATCCTGGTCAATATTGATCGATTTTGAGGCATCGATGATCACATGGGAATTTTCCGGCATATGGTTCAGGGTCTGCAGGATCGCCGCTTTATTTAAAAAGGTCACATCCTCTGAAAGCTCCAGCCTGATTGGTTTTCCATCGGTATACTCCTCGGGATGGAAAAAATAGGGAGCCTTATAATTGTTCCTCAGGATGTAAAAGATCCCGACAATCATACCCATTCCAATCCCCAGCAGCAGGTCCGTGAAGATAATCCCGACAATCGTGACGACAAACGGCACAAACTGCATATGTCCCTGCCGGTACATCGACTTGAACAGGGATGGTTTGGCCAGCTTGTAACCGACCATAAACAGGATCGCCGCCAGGCTGGCAAGCGGGATCAGGTTTAGCAATCTCGGAATGCTCATGGCACAGATCAAAAGGATGATCCCGTGTAGAATTGCCGACATTTTCGTTTTTCCGCCGGACTGGATATTTGTTGAACTCCGGACGATCACCTGTGTAATCGGAAGTCCGCCGATCAGGCCTGAAAGCACGTTCCCAATGCCCTGTGCCTTCAGTTCCCTGTTAGCTGGCGTCACCCGCTTGTATGGATCAAGTTTGTCTGTAGCCTCCATGCAAAGCAATGTCTCAAGGCTGGCAACCACTGCTATGGTGACTCCAGTGACGTATACCGCCGGGTTCGTAACCTGGCTAAAGTCGGGGAACGTAAACTGGCTGAAGAAAGCCCCGATATTCTCGGCCACCGGGATGCTGACCAGGTGTTCGGCAGAAAGCAGGAAGGTTTCCGAAGACTGGAATGCCAGGTTCAGCAGGATGCCTGCTACCACAACCACAAGGGGCCCCTGTATCAGTTGAAAGATCTTGATCTTCTTCATGAATTTCTGCTCCCAGAGGATCAGGATTGCCATCGAGATAAGCGTGACCACGATGGCGCCGGGCGTAATGGCTTCAAACATGTAATAAAGCTCAGAGAAGGTATTATGTCCGTCCGGCTGTGCAAAAGCGAGATCGCCTTCATAATCAGCATCATACCCGAAAGCATGCGGGATCTGCTTGAGGATAATGATGATCCCGATACCGGAAAGCATTCCCTTGATCACACTGGATGGAAAATAATAGCCGATAATACCGGCCCGCAGATACCCAAGGATAAGCTGTACAATACCTCCAATGACCACAGCGACCAAAAAGATATTGAACGCCCCTAAATCCTGAATAGCTGTTAACACAATAACGGCCAGTCCTGCAGCGGGGCCGCTTACGCCAAGCTGGCTGCCGCTCAGGGCACCAACGACGATGCCTCCGATGATGCCTGCAATGATCCCGCTGAACAGGGGTGCGCCAGAGGCAAGTGCAATGCCCAGGCAAAGCGGCACGGCGACGAGGAAAACGACAATACTTGCCGGGAAATCTGATTTGATATGGGTGAATATCCCTTTCTCCAGAGATGGTTGAGTCATGATCTAATAATTGTTGTGATAGAGATGGAAAGGTGCTGTCACCTCTTTAGGGCCTCCGCACCGCTTAAAACTGGATCTGAAAGATTATGCCATTTCCGGAGGGGGGGAAATGACATCGATGATATGGTCAGTTGAAAAAAAATAGAACCTGTACTCCAGGTCGAGCAGTTGGTGCCCTGATAGACTCATGCGCATTGATGATACGAACTTGTCATCCTTTTCACTATCCAGTTTCTTTGTCTCTTTGCCCTCTGCATTCTTTTCATCTGCGCAATCTGAAAGTACATACAGTGTTGATTCAAGATTGGACTGCACCAAATAGCTGATGTTCTGCAGCGTGATGCTGAACAGGACAATAAAGGGAAACAATAGAAAAGCGATCCTTTTCAAATGATGTACAGGTTTTTCATCAACTCAAACGGCCATGCCTGTCGATGCTTGAATTTGTACTCAACAGTACATTACCGATATAAATAGCCAAAAATAGAGAATACGCAGGTATTTGTCAAAGTTTTCATGGCATTCCTGGTAAAAATAATTGGAAAAATCGTGTTTTCAAGTATATAATAAGGAGGAAAAAAATAATTTGAAATTTTTATTCAAATTTCTACCGTTATGCCAAATTTTAAATACTTTAGGCTCATTAACAGGAACAACTGCGTCACCCCCTCACCCAACAGTAAGATTTAGAAAAAGGAAATCGGGCAAGTTGCCTGAATACATAAACTGATTGAAAAACCAATACATCTTTAACCATTCTAAATCTTTAGACCATGCGAAGAAACCTACTCCTGATCCTTTGTCTGCTTCCTCTGTTCGCAACCGGACAGAAGAAAGTATCCTCTGAAGTGACTGCCCTGCAAAAGGCGGGACTGGAATTCAGGGATGCACCGCTATTTGATCTTGTTTCCAGTGATTTGTCTACCAGGACTGATGAGCTCGAAGGTTTGAGCAGCGGAACCATCCTGAAACCTGACTTTCATCAATTGCGCAAGATCCTTCAGGATGCACCGGCAAGGATCCAGCTGCCGATACCCGTTTCAAGCCGTTCCAGCATTGTCCTCGACCTTGTCCAGCATGATCTGTTCAGTCCGGATTTTGCACTTTATACCAGTGACCAGCCGAATATCCCCCTGCAATATCAGCGAGGCAAGCATTACCAGGGCATAATCCGCGGTGACGAAAATTCAGTGGTTTCCATCAGCGTCTTCGAGAACGAGGTGATGGGACTGATTGCAAGCGATGCCGGGAACCTCGTACTTGGCAAGCTGGAAAAATCCAAGGACAAGGAACACATCCTCTATTATGACAACAACCTTGAGGTTGTCGAGGAATGGGAATGTAGTACGCCTGATGACGGGAAAGGGTATACGGCCGAACAACTCAGGCCCTCCGGAAACGGGCGGGATGTCGGTGATTGCATCAGGCTCTACATTGAGATAGACAATGATATTGTCAACCAGAAAGGGGGTGCCGCCAATGCTACGAATTACATTACCGGGTTGTTTGCGCAGAGTATTGTACTTTATGCAAATGATGGCATCGACATGTCGATCAATGAAATATTCGCCTGGACATCCACAAGCCCGTACAGCTCATCCAGCTCCAGCGGCATGCTGAGTGATTTCCAGGCCGCAACAGGCTCCTTTAACGGAGACCTGGCACACCTCGTATCTTACCAGGCCAGCGGAGGCATTGCAGCCGGTTTTGACGGGATATGCGCTTCCAACCCGGATAACAGCAAGTGCTTCAGCAGTATCGATGCTTCATATGCCAATGTGCCAACATACAGTTGGTCCGTTATGGTCGTGACGCACGAAATGGGGCACCTGATCGGTTCGAGGCACACGCATGCCTGTGTGTGGAACGGAAACAATACTGCGATCGACGGATGTGCCGGCTCTACGGAGGGATTCTGTTCCCTGCCTGGCAATCCACCGGAAGGGGGCACCATCATGAGTTATTGCCACCTGACATCCGTGGGGATAAATCTGAATCTGGGATTCGGTCCCCAGCCTGGCAATGTAGTGCGCAATACGGTCAATGCTTCAGGCAACTGCCTTTCTGCATGCGGCCCGCCCACTTGTGATGACGGCTTCCAGAATGGAGATGAAACCGGGGTCGACTGCGGTGGCTCAAGCTGTCCGGCTTGCCCCACATGTTTTGATGGCATCCAGAATGGAGATGAGACAGGGGTGGACTGCGGCGGATCACAATGCGCGCCCTGTCCATGCCTGGACAACCCGGTCACGCTTACGATCAACCTGGACAATTACCCGGAAGAAACCAGCTGGGAGATCCGGAACGGCTCAAACCAGGTGGTCGCATCAGGGGGCACCTATGGCAGCCAACCGGATGGATCCCAGGTCATCGAAAACGACTGTCTTTCAGATGGCTGCTATACCTTCATCATTTATGATGCGTATGGTGACGGGATATGCTGCGGGTATGGCCAGGGAGATTACACCCTGACGGATGCCCAGGGCACCGTACTCGCATCAGGCGGAGCTTTCGGATCTTCAGAGACGACAAACTTTTGTGTTTCAGGCAGCAGTGAGCCCACATGTTCTGATGGCATTCAAAACGGGGATGAGACTGGTGTAGATTGTGGTGGCTCCTGCGATCCCTGCCCGACCTGCAATGACGGGATCCAGAACCAGGGAGAAGAGGATATCGATTGTGGCGGGCCATGTCCTGCCTGTCCCACATGCGACGACGGGATCCAGAACCAGGGGGAGGAGGATGTGGACTGCGGTGGTCCTTGTGCCCCTTGCCCAACATGCAATGATGGCGTACAAAACGGGGATGAGACCGGAGTAGACTGCGGTGGTTCATGCGGCCCTTGTCCACCGGGGGGTAATGAAGTGATCTTTGGCCACTATTTTGAGAATGGCCTTGATGGCTGGATCGATGGAGGTTCAGATTGTGCCCGCGTAAACTCTTCGCGGAGCTGGGAAGGATCATATTCGGTCCGCCTCAGGGATAACTCCGGAACCGCTTCATCCATGACCCTCAACAATGTGAATGTGGCCGGGTTTAATGCCCTTGAACTTGAATTCTATTTTTACCCCAACAGTATGGAAACGGGAGAAGATTTCTGGGTCCGCCTCAACGATGGGTCCGGCTGGGTGACTGTTGCGGCATATGCAAGCGGTACCAGCTTTAACAACGGAAGTTTCTATGTCGCTACTGTCACGATTCCAGCAACTTCATTCAATTTCAACAACCCGGTGGACTTCCGCTTTCAGTGCGATGCGAGCGCAAATGCGGACCAGATCTACATAGATGCGGTCACCCTGACCGGGATTTCAGGTTCGGCACTGGTCCAGGCATCTGCTGATATTACAGAACTCGGGCAACGTCCCGTGCATTCTTTTGAATCAGAATTCGAAATCGAGGAAAGACATGAGGAAATCTCGCTCTATCCAAACCCGGCGTCACAGGTCCTGCACCTGGATTACACCGGGGAGATCCAGTCCATACAACTCATGTCATTGACGGGAAGGGAAATCAGGGATCTCCAGGTTTCTTCGGCAAATCGCCGGATTGACATCAGTTCACTTACGAAAGGCATGTATATCCTGCTTGTTCAAAAAGATGGTGAGATGATCCCGATGAAATTTATGAAAATGTGATCCGAAAAGATCCGGATCTGGATCGCAAAAGCCTCCATCGCACCAGGTGGGGGCTTTTGCATATTATGGAAACAAATTTCGATAAAGATCATTTATTCATTTATTTCACAGTCAAATCGAATAGCCATGAAATCAATGGGTATCCCAAAAAGTCTGATCAACTTCCTGATCGATCTTGAAAAGAACAACAACCGTGAGTGGTTTAACGAGCACAAAGACAGATACCTTGCAGAAGAAGAGAAGATGAGGGAATTTGCCGAAGCGCTCCATACCGAGATGAGCAAGCACGACCACCTCGTCCCGATGACAGGCAAGGAAATCCTGTTCCGGATCTACAGGGACACCCGGTTTTCAAAGGACAAAACCCCGTACAAGGCAAACCGTTCAGGAAGTTTCAAAAGGGCCACGGCCCGACTGAGGGGCGGGTATTACTTCCATATCGAGCCGCGGGACAGGTCCTTCCTGGCGGGCGGATTCTGGAGGCCCGAGAAAGAAGACCTCGACCGCATCCGGCAGGAGATCGATTTCGATGACAAACCATTGCGCAAGATCATCAACCAGAAGAAATTCAGGGATACATTTGGCGGCTTCCAGGGTGAACAGCTCAAAAGTGCTCCACGGGGATATGCAAAAGACCACCCTGCCATTGACCTGCTGAGGAATAAAAGCTTCGTTGTGATGCGCCATTTTACAGACAGCCAGGTCATGGACGATTCATTTCTGAGAGAAGCAAATCAGACGTTCAGGACGATGCGGCCATTTTTGGATTATATGAGCGAGGTACTCACGACGGATGCAAACGGCAGGCCCATCATTGGCTGATCAATATTTTTTTGCCTGAAATCCATTTATTTGGTATTTTAGGCGAAGCACTCAAAATTTAGGACTGGATTTCTCCCCGGAAAACCACCCTCCTCGTTTTCAGTGTAATTGTATCACATCTAAAAATTTGTTTATGAACAAGCCAATGAAGGCACTGCTGTGTGCCATTTGTACCCTCGTACTTTCGTATTCCCTTTCCGGACAGGACATGATCTTTGAAATGGTCACCCTCACGCCAAAACCGGGCATGCACAAGGAACTGGCCAAAGGAATGAAAGAACACAATGACACCTTTCACAGTGACGGAGCCCATGGCGTGCGCTGCTATTCGATCAATTCGGGCCCCGACGCCGGTAAGATCATGTGGGTCATGGGCCCCGCACCATGGAGTGAGCTGGATGAACGACCCGGCGAAGGAGCACATGATGATCACTGGGACATGAAAGTCACACCCTATCTCGAAACGGGTGCGCATGTCGAGTACTATACCTTTTCGCGGTCATTGTCCCATTTTCCAAAGGACTTTACTTTGAAAAACCTGCTTGGGCGGTATGTAGATGTCAAACCGGGCCAGATGTACCGCTACAATGAATTGATCGAAAAAGCCAGGGAGGTATATGAAAAAGAAATGCCAAACGAGTCCTTCGGCGTTTACCACAACCAGTTAGGCAATTCTAAAGACGGCCGTGATGTACTCATCGTGTGGTTTTTCGACAATATGGGGTGGATGGGCGAAGATATCGGTTTCGGAGAAAAATATGAGAAGGTCCATGGACCGGGGAGCTTTATGCACTTCCGCAACGAGATCTCTGATATCGTCGAAGGCAGTGATGATGTCTTACTCAGCTATGCAGGCGATATGGGAGGCACCTCTGCAAAAGTAGTCGCAGCCCAGCGCCAGCCAAATAATTAGGCTCACTATGCCGGACTACCCTGAAAATCAAATGAGCAAATCGAAATCAATATCGATTGAAGAGTAGTTCCGGCATTTTTTGCCCCGGGATCAATCGATCTCAAAACGGATGCACCAAACGTGTGTCCGTTTTTTTATTTCCTCGCTGAAGGCGGAATGGATGGCCTGACTTCAACTTTGCTGGGCAATGTCCTGGGATCCATATGCAGGAGGTCCATCACCATTTGGCCGATATCCTCCGGCTGGATCTTCCATGCATCAGCTTCATTCGGCACATGTCCATTGAAATACGTCGCTACAGACCCGGGCATGATGGTGGATACTTTCACCCCGTCACCGCGCACATCGAGCATGACAGCCTGTGTAAATCCGACCAGGCCGAACTTGCTCGCATTATACGCGGCACCGCCGGCAAAAAAATTCGTCCCCGCCAGGCTGGCAATCGTGATCAGGTAGCCATGGCTGTTTTTCAGAGCATCCAGCGATGCCTTTGTCGTGTTGAATACACCCGTCAAATTGATATCAATGACATCATTCCATTGCTTTGCAGTCAGGTCATCGATAGAGGCAAAATGCCCGATGCCCGCATTGGCGATCACAACATCGAGGCGGCCCCATTTGTCGAGGATCTCACTTACGCATTGCACCTGGGCATCCAGGTCACGCACATCCACATTCCAATAGGCCGCCTCTCCCCCGTTCATTTTATTGAGGTAGGCAGCTGCGGCCTCTCCTTCCTCCTGATTCCGGCTTGTGATCGCCACATGATAATTCTCTTTGACCATGGCTTCCGCAACCCCCAGGCCAATCCCTTTTGACCCGCCTGTAATCAATCCGACTTTGTTTCCTTTATCCATAAAACATTTATTTATCCATTGAACGAAATAATCCCCATGATGGTTTTCATGGCCAAATGTATCCATTCAGATAGTGTTCGTCGAATTTAGCTGCCTGGTTAATCAAAAGGAATTCAATTTTACCGCATATTTTTACGGACTTAACAACGCATCAACCCGATATGAACCTCATTCGCCTGGTCAGGCAGGATTGGCTTTCTTTTGTCAGGTCACCGGCATTTCAGCAGGAACTCCTGAAATCGATCTTCCTCGGGATCCTGGTACTGTATTTTGCACTGAACTTCCTCGCACTGGGGTTTTTTCTGGACAAGATCATTGCAGACGCATTGCCCGGTAAGGATCCCATGCTCATCGTGGGAAAATTCCTGATCTACTATTTCATGGTTGACTTTGTGCTGCGTCTGTTCCTGCAGAAATTCCCGGGCATAGAGGTCCGCCCGTTCCTGGCAAGGCCGATCCCAAAAAGCACACTGGCAAAATACCTGCTTTTCAAATCCCTGGGCAGTTTTTTCAACTTCCTTCCAATGCTTGCCCTCCTGCCTTTTTTCTTCAAGGCGGTATGGCCGGCCGAACCGACAGCCAGGTCCATTTCTTTCCTGCTGATCGCATTCGGCTTCCTCCTCATATCCAATTTCGGGAGTTATCTGACCGACAGGCTGTTCAAGGCCAGGGCATGGATGGGTATCCTTTTGGCCGGAGGTATCATTGGCTTGTTGTATCTTGATTTTAGCGGAAAAATCGGCCTCGGTATCCACCTGGAGAACCTGTTCAATGCACTGGTCTCAAATCCGCTGCTTGCATTGCTGCCGCTTTTAGTCGCATTTTTGATCGCATTTCGTCTCTACCGGTTGTTGATCGCACATACCTACCTGGAAGACCTGAGCATGCGCACATCCCCGGTGAATGTATCCGGGCTTACCTTCGGCTTTTCAAGGTGGTTTGGACAGGCAGGCAGGCTGATGGACCTGGAGGCGAAACTGATCTGGCGCAGCAAGCGTTCGAAGACGTTTTTGCTGCTGAGCACCATGATGCTGCTATACCCCTTGATCTTTGTGGGCAACCCGGCGCTCGAATGGGTCGGCATGAAAATGTTCATCGGGTTATTCGTCACAGGCATGTTTGCACTGAATTACGGCCAGTTGCTGCTTTCGTGGAACAGTCCGCATTTTGACCTTCTGCTCACACGCAATATTGGTATTGAGGACATTTTCAGGGCCAAGTATTATTTGCTTGTGGCGACCTGCACGATCCTGATGATCGCATTTACACCCTACTTTTTTTTCGACAGGACATTATTCTATATCGGGGCATTGATGTTCCTGTACAACATCGGGGTAAGCATCTACATGTACATGATCCTGGCAAGCTATAATTCAAAGCGCATTGACCCGATGAAGGGGGCAATGATGAACTACGAGGGGATTGGTGCGGCACACTTCCTCATCATGGTACCATTATTTTTCATTCCCTACGGTTTGTACAAATTATTTCAAATTTTGGGGTATCCTGAACTTGGCTTCGCATTGATCGCACTGGCCGGGATCCTGGGATTTGTTTT
>JARQTN010000181.1:0-1377 GCA_029976695.1 Lewinellaceae bacterium | reverse complement strand
AAAAAGAAATACATCCGGGACCTTTCCAAAGGAAACCAGAAGAAAGTAGGCCTGATCGGCGCTTTTATCGGTGACCCGGAAATCGTCATTCTCGACGAGCCGTTTTCCAATCTTGACCCGACCTCCCAGATCCGGCTGAAACGGATCATAGACGAGCTGAATGAAGAGAAAACCATGCTCATCTCGAGCCACGACCTCAACCACATCACGGACATCTGCAAACGGATCCTCCTCCTGGACAAGGGGATCGTTGCAATGGACACGGAAAAAGGCAGCGATACACTGAAGGAACTGGAGGCCTATTTTGCTGCCTAGCAGAAGTGATTCGGGTTTCGTTTGCCATTGGGTTAAACCGACGGCAATCAAACCCCAATAATCCCTATATTTGCGCGCCACGGTCAGGCATTGACCAGCACATCCGGAAATGAACCATCCGCAACGGGAAACAGAGAGAAATTTGGCTCCGATCATCGAATTGATCGCAGAGCATTTCGAAATTCCGCAACTCGAGCAGGAACGGAAAATCTACGCATTGCTCCCCCACGATTATGATGATACCGATAAAACCTATCCGGTATTATACCTCCAGGATGCACAGAACCTGTTTGATGAACATGCCCCCTACGGCAACTGGGCCATAGACAAGCATATGGCAGAGCTGGCACGAAGGGGCAAAGGGGACCTGATCATCATCGCCATCGATCACGGGGGCAGGGAGCGCATTTCCGAATACAGTCCCTATTACCACAGGGAATTTGGCGAAGGAAAAGGAAAAAGCTATTCCGCATTCATCATCGAAACCCTCAAGCCTTATGTCGATGCGCATTACCGGACCAAACCGCACAGGGACTACAACGGGATCGGAGGAAGTTCAATGGGTGCTTTGATCAGTGCCTACATCGGCATTGTATACCCGGCCCATTTCAGCAAGCTGATGATCTTCAGCCCGTCATTCTGGTATTCGGATGAAATCTACTTCGATGCATTCAAGTACAACTACGTCATGCCGATGCGGGCATATATTTACGCGGGCGAAAAGGAATCCATCTACATGAGCCAGCACATCCACCGCTTCAGGGAAGCATTGGCCCACGGGGATTTCTCGAGTAAACTGACCAAATTCAGGATATCGATCAACGAGGAAGGAGAACATAACGAATATTACTGGGGAAAGGCTTTCAATGCGGCCATCACGTGGCTCTACTTTCACGGTACCCGGAAAATTGATCTTACACCATGACAGAACTGTATACCCTTGAGCAAACCCCGGGTGAAACCAGGAATTTCCTGATCCCCGTATTCGAAGACCAGGAAATTGAACCCCTGAGGCATAGCCTGGCCCGGCATGGATTCATCATCCCGGAATTTGCGCCTGAG